>DASTKY010000268.1:0-13294 GCA_035715495.1 Gaiella sp.
TTCATCTTCGACGAGCCGACCCACGGGATCGACGTGGGCGCGAAGGAGGAGGTCTACGCGCTCCTCCACGACCTCGCCGACTCGGGCAAGGGCGTCGTCTTCATCTCGTCGGAGTTCCCCGAGCTCGTCGGGACGTGCAACCGCGTGCTCGTCATGCGGGAGGGCCGGCTCGTCGGGGAGTTCGAGGGTGACGCCGTCACCGAGAGCGCGCTCGTCGAGCGCTGCTACGCCGCCTGAACCGGCAACTTCCGCGCCCCGCGGACGTCGAAATCGGGGTGTGGGCCGAACACCGGGGTCAAGCCTTGACAGAGAAGGGCGGAGGTGCGGTAATCGGCGGCACGTGGTGAGTTCAACCGAACGTTTGGTCGTTCCGACGCGGGAACGTACGGCCTCGGTGGCCCGTTCGTCGGCAACGCCCACGCGCTCGCAGTCGTCGGGCGAGTGCCATCCGAGGAGTGAAGGAGGAGCATGAGCAAGCGAATCTTCGGCATGTCGGGGGTGCTGGTCGGTGCCCTGTTCCTCGTCTGCGGCGCGGCCTTCGCGGCCTCGCAGGCGAGCCAGGCGGTGCCGGCGGGCGAGCCGACAGTGCCCGGCGCGACCTACGCCTCCGGGCTCGGCGCGCCGTATCTCACGACAGCGGGCGCCCCGCGGAAGCTCGCAGGCGCCGGCATCGGCGCGATCGGCGGCAAGCTGGGCCAGGCCGCCGCGAAGGCAGGCACCGCCGCCGGGAAGGCGGCCGGACCGAAGGTCAAGCGGCTGTCGTTCCGCGTCGGGTACCTGGACATCATCGGCGGCATCGAGTCCGCCGACCGGGCCCACAACTCGCTCCGCGTCGCGCTGACGCGGCTCGGGGCGAAGTGGATCTACTGCGACGGGCAGGGCACGCCGACGAAGTGGGTCACGTGCGGCAACAGCCTGCTCGCGCAGAACATCGACATCCTGGCGCTGACGGGGATCGACCCGTCGACGATCCCGGCCGTCGTCGCCTCGGCGAAGGCCAAGAACATCCCGATCGTCGACTTCGGCGGCACCGTCGGCCCGGGCTTCGCGGCGCAGTACGCGCCCGACGAGGCGAAGAACGGCCGCATCCTGGCCGCGTACCTCAAGGCGAAGCTCGCGTCGCAGTCCAGCGCGAACATCGCCTCGCTCGACTACCCGGCCCCGTGGGCGCAGGCCCGCACGGCCCAGCTCAAGGCGATGGTCGCCGCGAACCAGAAGTTCAAGATCACGGTCAACGCGACCACCGACCCGACGAACCTGATCGCCGGGACGCAGAAGACCGTCAGCGACGCGCTGACGGCCGACCCGAACCTCAAGGCGATCTGGGTCTCGTTCGACACGGCGGGCCAGGCGGCCGGCCAGGTGGTGGCGAGCCGCTACGCCGGCAAGAAGTTCCCGGACAAGCCGCTCGTCGTGACGTTCCACGCCGACCCGAGCACCATCGGGCTCATGAAGAGCGGCGCGATCGACGTCGTGGTGGACAACAACTACGACGCGACCGCGTGGGAGCTCGCCGACGGCGTGGCGCAGTTCCTCGCCCGCAAGAAGGCGTTCCCGAAGTACGGGACGAGCTTCAAGTACCCGGGCATCGGCGATCCGCTCGCGTACGAGATCGTGACGCCGAAGAACCTGCCGAAGGTGAAGAACCGCTACGTCGCGCCGAAGGTGGACGTCGTGACGTACTTCCTCGCCAAGTGGCGGGCCGAAGGCCTGATCAAGTAGCGACGCACGTGGTGCGGCGGTCGCGCTCCGGCGCGGCCGCCGCGCCGACCGTCCCCCTCGACTGCCGGCGGAGCGCTCGCCTCAGTCGATCAGCGCGATCCCGAGCGGCTCGTACTCGCCGATGCAGAGCTCGTAGCAGCCGTGGCCGACCTGGTCGCCCCAGCGGAACGTGCACGGCCGCTCGATCACCGAGTGCGGGATCGTCGCGAAGCTGCCGGGCTCGCGGAAGTCCCAGACCTCGCCGTCGACGAAGAGCGGGCCCTTCGGCGTCCCCTGCGCGTGCTCCCCGCCGTAGCCGCCGCCGATCAGCGAGATGAGCGGGCCGAGCGGCTCCACCTCGAGCTCCAGCTCCCGCCCCGAGGCGGTGCCGATCTCGAGCCGGCCGCCCATGATGACGCTGTGGTCGCCCACGCGCTCGATCTCGAGGTCGTGCCGGAACGAGGTGATCTCGTCGACCGGGCCGGGGTTCACCAGGTCGACCGGCCGGACGGCGCCGGAGAGGCCGGCCTGCTTCCCGTGCCGGTCGTCGCGCGTCCAGAGCCAGATCGCGATGTCGTCGAACTGGATCGGAAGCCACGTGTGCAGCCCGCGCCGCGTGCGGGCCGAGGCGGGCCGGACACCCCAGGAGCGGTCGCGCTCGCCCGTCCAGCCGTCCACCTCGATCCGCTTGCCGTCGACCTCGATCCAGCCGCGGTACTCGCCGCCCTGGTCGAAGTGGCTGTAGGCGACGAGCAGCTCGCCGTCGCGCTCGAGGCGCATCGTCGGCATCTGGAAGGGCCGGCAGCGACGGTTGAACTCGAGCTCGTAGGAGAACCCGTAGCCCGCGTCGTCGGCCGCCAGGCGCCACGTCTTCATCGGCTCGACGATGTCGAAGCGGATGGGGCCGGCGTGCAGCGTCCACAGGTCCTCGCCGAGCTCGCGGCCCGCGCGGAGGTTCCGCTGCAGCCCGTCGTGCCAGCAGATCGAGAACCCGTCCATGTACCCCGTGTTCGGGTAGATGCCGAGCCCCGCGAAGAGGAAGACCTCGCCGGTCCGGTCGTGGACCTCGAAGATGAACCGCTCGGTCCAGCGTCGATCGTCGAGGAAGACCCGGTCGTGCGTCTCGAACGTCTGGTGCGTGAGGAGATCGTCGAGCTCGGTCAGCACCCGGCCGTTTCTATCAGGACCGCCCGCGCGTGACGGCCGCCTCTCCCCCGCGGCTCGGCGTCCTGCTGCCGCTCTTCGGCTCGTCCTTCGCCGAGCTCCGCGACGGGGCGCGGCGGGCCGAGGCGGCGGGCCTGGACGACGTCTGGGTGAGCGACCACCTCCAGTCGGTGCCGGACGCGACGGCGCCGGTGCTGGAGGGCTGGACGACGCTCGTCGCGCTCGCGGAGGCGACCGGGCGCATCGGCCTCGGGTCGCTCGTCCTCTCCGCGACGTTCCGCGAGCCGCGCGTCCTCGCCCGCTCGGTCGAGACGCTCGTCGACGCGGCCGGGCCGAGGCTCGTCCTCGGGCTCGGCGCGGGCTGGCTCGCCTCGGAGCACGAGGCGTTCGAGCTCCCGTTCCCGCCCCATGCGGAGCGCCTGGCGCGGCTCGAGCGGACGCTCGACGCCGTCCGGGAGCGGACGCCCGGGGTGCCCCTCCTCGTCGGGGGCGCGAGCCGCCGCGCGATCGACCTCGCGGTCCGCAAGGCCGACCTCTGGAACGCGCCGGGCGACCGCCTCGACGAGCTCCCCGGCCTCGTCGAGCGCCTGCGGGCGCGGGCGGCCGAGGCGGAGGCGCCGCCGCCCGCGATCGTCTCCCGCGTCGGGCTGATCCTCGAGGCGACGGCCCGGGAGGCCGAGGCGCGCCTCGCCCGCCGGACGAGCGACTGGACGCGCATCGGGCTCGGCCCGCTCGGCCTCGTCGGGGACGCGGACGAGGTGGTGCGGCGGATCGGTCTCCACCGCGCGCTCGGCGTCGAGCGAATCGTCGTCGGGCTCTCGCGCCGCGACCTCGCGGGCGGCGTCCTCGAGCGGCTGGGCGCCGACGTCCTGCCCCGCGTTCGCGAGACCTGAGAGCGCTTGTGTTACTTCAACACAAGCGTCGTCCGCCGGCTACCCGCGCTTCGCGCGGTAGCCCGCGATGACCTCCTTGCCGAACCGCTCGATGCAGGCCATCTCCTTGTCGTGGTCCGGCCCGGCCGCGACGCGGAAGCTCATGATCAGGTAGTCGTTCGCGACCTCGTCCTCGAAGCGGCAGATCGTCTCGATGCACTGCTCGGGGCTGCCGACGACGAGCCGGTCGATGTGGTGGTTCTCGAACTTGAAGTCGTCCTCCTCCTCGATCCCCTGGAGGAACGGCTCGCGATCGGCCACCCAGCGCGGGATCTGCGAGAAGTAGAACCAGTGCTCGGCCCGGATCGAGGGCCACCAGTCGCGCTCGACCTCGGCCATGTCGTCGCCGACCCACCCGTCGCGCAGGAGCGCGAGCGAGAGCTTGTCCGAGGTGCCGTGCGCCTCGCCCTCGGCGCGGTAGGCGTCCGTCCACTCCTTGATCACGTGGATGTTGTGGAGCGGGTCGCACGGCCACGTCGCGCCGAACCGCGCGGCGCGGCGCACGCCGGGGAACGACATCGCGCCCATCCAGAGGCGGCCGCCGTCCTTCGGGAGCGGCCGGATGCGGCCCTTGACGTCGAAGTACTCGCTCTTGTGCTCGACGTCCTCGCCGGCCCAGAGGCGGCGGACGATCGTGATCGACTCCTCGAAGAGCTTCGTCTGGTCCTTGCTCGTGCGGCCGAAGAGCTCGAACTCGGGCTCGAAGTTGCCGACGCCGACCCCGAGGATCATCCGGCCGCCGGAGATCACGTCGACCATCGCGGCGTGCTCGGCGACCTGGACCGGGTTGTAGAACGGCAGCAGCATGATCGTCGTGCCCAGGTCGACGCGCTCGGTGACGGCGGCGAGCGCGCCGAGCCCGACGAGGGGGGCGGGCACGTAGCCGTCGTCCATCATGTGGTGCTCGGGGAGGAAGAGCCCGTCGAAGCCGACCTCCTCGGCGAGCTGCCCCGCCTCGAGGATGTCCTGCCAGCGCCGGGTCAGGTTGCTGGCGTCCGGCGGGTCCTGGGCGCGGAACAGCAGGCCGAACTTCATCTCTCGTCCTCCTCTGCAGGGGTCGCCGGGGGCGCTCGCGCGGGTCATGATCTACCAACCGACCGTTCGATGCAACGACGCCCCACACGCTGTGAGAGGGTGTGCGCCGCCTCGACCAGACGAGCAGGAGGACGCTGATGCGACTACGGGACAAGGTCTGCGTCGTCACGGGATCCGGCAGCGGCATCGGCCGGGCGACCGCGATCGAGATGGCCCGCGAGGGCGGCAAGGTCGTCGTCTCGGACCTGAACGACGAGATGGGCGCCGAGACCGTCGCGGCGATCACGGACGCGGGCGGCGAGGCCGTCTACGCGCACGCCGACGTGACCTCGGGCGCCGACGTGACGGCCCTCATGCAGGCCGCCGTCGACGCGTTCGGCCGCCTCGACGTCCTCCACAACAACGCGGGCGTGCACGAGACCGACTTCACGACCGAGACGGCCGTGGACACGCTCCCCGAGGAGGTCTGGGACAAGGTCTTCGCGGTGAACCTGCGGGCGGTCTGGACGTGCACGCGCGCGGCCGTCCCACACATGCGCGCGGGCGGCGGCGGCGCGATCGTCAACGCCGGCTCGACCGCGTCGTACCTCGGCTACCCGATGAGCGCCGCCTACACGTCCACGAAGGCGGCGATCCTCGGGCTGACGCGGTGCATGGCCGTCGACTTCGCGAAGGACTCGATCAGGGTCAACTGCTACTGCCCCGCCGCCGTGGACACGCCGATGGTCTCCAAGTACTGGGAGGCCGCGGACGAGCCCGAGGTGATCAAGTCGATGCTCGTCGGCTCCCACCTCGTCAAGCGCCTCGGCCGGCCCGAGGAGGTCGCGAAGCTCGTCTGCTTCCTCGCCTCCGACGACGCCTCGTTCATCACGGGCGCCGCCTACCTGATCGACGGCGGCTCGCTCGCCTGGCGCGGGAGCGAGTGACGGCCTAGGGCGCGGCCTCCGGGAACATCGCGATCGACCGCTCGGCGGCGTCCGCGAGGGAGTGCGACGCGAGCTCGAAGACGTTGCCGTCGAGGTCGGTGCAGTAGACGACGTACGCGCCGCCCCAGTCGAGAACGGGGTGCACGGCCTTGCCGCCGGCCGCCTCGACGCGCGCGAGCGTCTCGTGCACGTCGTCGACCTGGATGCACCAGTGGACGAGGTTCGCCCGGGTCTGGTCGAGCTCGCCCATCGGCTCGCGCGGATGGACGAACTCGAACAGCTCCATGTTCCCGTGGTCGAAGGCGAGGAGGCAGACCTTCACCTCGAGCCCCTCGTGCCCGCCGAACAGCGGCTCGAGCTCCGGCCCGGAGAGGCTGAACGGCCGCGTCAGGTACGTCCCGCCGAAGAGGTCGACGTAGAACTGCGCGGCGCGGTCGATGTCGGAGACGCGGATCGCGATGTGCTGGCTGACGTCGACGCCCACGTCAGAAGCCCAGGTCGAGCGCGAGGTCCATCGACGTGAACTTCGTCGTCCCGTCCTCCTCCCCGAGCGTCACCGTGTAGACCCCGCAGCTCTTCACCGTGAGCGCGCCGTTGTCGACGACGTGGAGGCTGAGGAGCGCGGTCGCCTTGTCGGCGCCCTCGGTGCGCACGTTGACGATCACGTGCCGCCGCTGGTCGGTCTGCTCCTGCGTCGTCGAGCCGATGAAGTCCGCGACCGCGGCGCGGCCCTCGAACGGGCCGTACGTGTCGCCGCCCGCGATCGAGACGACGAACGACGCGTCGGTCGTGAACACCTCGTCGAAGAGGTCGAACGAGCGGGCGTCCATCGCCCAGGCGTAGGTCGAGAAGAGCTGCTCGACGGTGTCGCGGTCTGCCATGCCGGTCTCCTTTGCGTGTCGTGGGTCAGGCGGGCTGGTGCTCGAAGGGGGCGATCGCGGCCTCGCGCAGCTCCTCGAGCCAGGCGGGGAGGTCGTCGGCGAGGGGGACGACGACGAACTTCGACGCGCCCGCCTCGACGAAGCGGTCGAGCAGGACGCGCAGCGCCTCGGCGCCGACGGCGAGGTGGTCCCCGACCGCGAGCTCCGGCCGGCGGCGAAGGATCGCAGCCAGCTGCGGGGGCACCTCGTCCGCGTCGGGCGTCGCGAAGACCGTCGTCCCGTAGTGGTCGTCGTCGATCCGACGCCCGGCCTCGTCGGCGGCCTCGACGATCGCGCGGACGCAGTCCTGGAGCTCGTCGGGCGAGACGAAGGAGCCGAGCCAGCCGTCGGCGAGCCGCCCGGTGCGCCGCAGCGCGGCGGGGCTCGAGCCGCCGAGCCAGATGTCGAGCGACTCCTGGCCGGGGGTCGGCGCGAGCGTCACGTCGGTGAGCGTCGTGAAGCGGCCGGCGTACGTGACGGGCTCGCCCGGCCAGAGCGCGCGGACGATCTCGATCGCCTCCTCCGTGCGGGCGGCGCGCTCGCCGCGCGGGACGCCCATCGCCTCCGCCTCGCGCCCGAGGTCGATCCCGAGGCCGAAGGCGGGCAGCAGGCGGCCGCCGGAGAGCGCGCTCACGGTCGCGAGCTCCTTCGCGACGAGCACGGGGTTGCGCGGGGGCGCGACGAGGACGTTCGTGCCGAGCTTCAGCGTCCGCGTGCGCGCGGCCACGGCGGCGAGCGTGGGCAACGGGGCGGGGCCGCCGAGCGTCGCCGAGTCGGAGAGCCAGAGCGAGTCGTAGCCCAGCTCCTCGATCGTCTCGATCAGCTCGAAGAACGGCCCGGGGGCCAGGTCGAGGGAGCTCGTCGAGCCGAGGCCGATGCCCGCGCGAAGGCTCACGCGGCGCGACTCGTTCCACCGGCTGCGGCAGGCACCACGCCATCGAGCTTCTACCAAACGGGCGTTTGAGTCAATCGAGTGCCGTCCTGCATACTGGCGCGACCGTGGGTGAGATCCTGGCGCAGGGGCTCGTCGCCTCCGGCACCGGCTGCGAGGGCGTCGTCCGGCGGGCGAGCGAGGTCGCGGACGTGCTGGCGCTGCTCCAGGCGCCCGACCTCGACGAGACGATCCTGCTCACCGAGTCGGCGACGGCGACGACGATCGTGCCGCTGCTCGGACGCGTCCGGGGGCTGATCTGCACGTCGGGCGGCGTCACCTCGCACGTCGCGATCCTCTCGCGCGAGTTCGGGCTCGCCTGCGTGATGGGCGCGGAGCTCGACGCGCTCGACGCGCTCGACGGCGCCCGGGTCGCGATCGGCACCGACGGCACGATCACGCGTGTCTGACCGCAGGCCGGAGATCCACCTCAACCTCGGCGTGCCCGCGCTCGCTGCGGAGGCGGCGGCCCTGCCCGCGGCCGGCGTCGGCCTGCTGCGGGCCGAGTTCCTCGCGCTGGGCACCGGGCGGCATCCGAGCGCCGTGCTCGAGGAGGGCGGCGAGGACGCCTTCGTGCGCGCCTTCGCCGAGGGCCTCGAGACGGTCGCGCGGGCCTTCCACCCCAGGCCCGTCACCTACCGGACGCTCGACCTCAAGTCGAACGAGTACCGGTCGCTCGCGGGCGGCGACCGCTTCGAGCCGAGCGAGGAGAACCCGATGCTGGGCCTGCGCGGCGTCGCGCGGTACCTCGAGCGGCCGGGCGAGCTGCGCCTCGAGCTCCGAGCGGTGACGCGCGTCCTCGACGCGGGGCTCGACAACGTCCACGTGTGCATCCCGTTCGTGCGGACGGTCGACGAGCTGCGGGCGGTGAAGGACGTCGTCGCGGCGGAGGGCCTTCTCGGCCGCCCCGGCTTCCAGCTCTGGGCGATGGCCGAGGTGCCCTCGACCGCGCTCCTCGCCGACCGGTTCGCGGCCGAGGTCGACGGGCTCTCGATCGGCTCGAACGACCTGACCCAGCTGGTGCTCGGGGTCGACCGCGACTCGGCGCTCCTCGCGCGGCGCTACGGCGCCGACGACGAGGCGGTGCTCGCGGCGATCGCGCTCGTCGTGGCCGGCGCGCACGCGGCGGGCGTTCCCGTCTGCAGCTGCGGCGACGCCCCGTCGCAGAGCCCGGCGCTCGTCGCGCGGCTCGTCGAGCTCGGCGTCGACCGGATCTCGGTGCCGCCGTCGGCGTTCCACGACACGGTCGCCGCCGTCGACGCCGCCGTCGCGGCGGGAGCGCGCGCGTGAGCGAGCGGCCGCCGATGACGATCGAGCGCCTCAACGAGGTGATCCAGGCGTTCGGCGAGCACGAGAAGGCCGCGCTCCGGGCGGAGAAGCGCGGCGCCATGCGCTCGGCGCTCTTCGACATGCTGCGCCGCTCGCTGCTCGGCTGGCAGCTGAAGTACGACTACGACGCCGCCTTCATGCGCGAGGTGGCCGCGGTGCTGCCGCCGGAGGAGGTGGGCCGGCGGATGAAGGTCCCCGGCTCGAGGCCCTACTACCTCCAGCTCTTCCTCCTCCTGCAGGACACGCTCGGGGCTCGCCAGCAGCGCATGCTCGAGCTCGGGCTGCGCGAGGGCGACGCGTTCCCCGAGGAGCGGCTCGACGACCTCCTCTTCCTCACCGACTTCTGGGAGCGCGCGAGCCGCGCGTACCGGAACGACGGCCTGCTCCTCCCCGACGAGGCCGGCGGGAGCCAGCCGATCCTCGACGAGGAGGCGCTCGGGGCGGTGCGCGCGCTGCTGCAGCCGGTGGACGCGGACGCGCTGGCCGCCGCCCGGCGGCTCGCCGCGACGCTCGAGGCGTGGTGCTTCGTCGCCCACGGCGAGCAGCGCGACGGCATCTTCGGGCACGGGCCCTACCCCGGCGAGAACGGCCGCGTCCTCTTCTTCCGCGAGTTCAACGACCTGCGGACGACGTTCCTGCCGTGGGTGGAGGGGACGACCCCGAACGTCCACGGCAACGCCGTCTTCGCGTACGAGTGCCGCGACGTGGCGGTGCGCTGCGACATGTTCGGCGGGCTCGTCACCGACCCCCTCGAGTTCGCCGACCGGGTCGAGCGCTTCGCCGTGCTGACGCAGGAGGACGGCGTCGTGCGGCCGATCGGGGCGGACGCCTGGTCCGCCGTGCAGGACGCCGCCGCCGCGTCGACGAACGAGATCTACTTCCGGGTCGTCGACTGGGAGCCCACGTTCCGCTACGAGTACGGCGCGTACCTCTTCGCGAACCACGTGAAGCCGTTCCTCGACCTCGCGGGGATCGACGCCGACGACCGGCTGCGGGAGGCCGCGCGCGAGACGATCGCCCGGCGGGGCCCCGCCGTCGGCGCTGGGCCCGAGGTGCCGGCCGCGATGGTGCACTGGGGCACGACCGAGGGCTCGTTCATCTGGCCCGTGGTGGCGTGACGGAGACGCCTGCGGCGCGGCTCGGGCGCGCGCTCGCCCCGTCGTCGGTCGCGGTCGTCGGCGCCTCGCCGCGGCCGGGCTCGCTCAGCCTGCGCTTCCTCACCGGGCTCGAGCGGCACGGCTTCGAGGGGAGGATCGTCGCGGTCAACCCGAGCTACGACGACGTCGGCGGCTTCCCGTGTGTCCCGACGGTCGCCGACGCGGGCGCGCTCGACCTCGCGGTGCTCGCGGTCTCGAAGGCGCGCGTGCTCGAGTCGCTCGAGGCCTGTGCCGCGGCGGGCGTGGCCGGCGCGGTCGTCTTCGCCTCGGGCTACTCGGAGACCGGGCCGGAGGGCCGCGCAGAGGAGGAGCGGATCGGAGAGCTCGCGCGGCGTACGGGCCTCCGCGTGATCGGCCCGAACAGCCCGGGCCTCGTCAACCTGACGCGGCGCTGCTGCGTGATCGCCTCCGGCGTCTCCTTCCGGGAGACGCTCGCCGCGGGCGGCGTCGCGGTCGTCTCGCAGAGCGGCGGCGTCGCCGGCCTCCTGACCGAGCGGGCGCAGGACGCCGGGATCGGCCTCTCCGCCGTCGTCTGCACCGGGAACGAGTCGGACGTCGGGATCGGCGAGGTGCTCGAGGCGCTCGCCGCCGACGACGCGACGCGCTCCGTGGCGCTCTTCGTCGAGGGCGTGCGGGACGGCGCCGGCTTCGTGCGCGGCCTCGACGCGATCCGCCGGGCCGGCAAGCACGCGGTCGTGCTGAAGACGGGCGCGACCGAGGGCGCGGCCCGCGCGTCCGCGGCCCACACGGGCGCGCTCGTGACCGACGCCGACGTCTTCCGCGCCGTGCTCGAGCGCACGGGCGCGCACGCGGCGCCCTCGCTCGACGACCTCCTCGTCACCGCGAGCCTGCTCGAGCAGCTCGGCCCGGCGCCCTCCCGCCGGCTCGGCATCCTCACGACCTCCGGCGGCGCGGGCGTCGTCGCCACCGAGGCGGCCGAGCGCGCCGGCCTCGAGCTCCCCGCCCTCTCGGAGGCGACCCGCGACGCGCTCGTCGCGGCGATGCCGGACTTCGCATCGCCCGCGAACCCGACCGACACGAGCGGCATGTTCGTCGAGCGGGCCGAGATCTTCCGCGACGCCCTCGGCGCGTTCCTCGGCGCGGACGAGCTCGACGCCGTCGTCCTCGTGCTGACGGTGCAGCCGCCGGAGCTCGCGGTCGAGCTCGCCGAGCGGATGCTCGCGCTCGCCGCCGAGGGCGCCCCGTTCGTCTGCCTCTGGGTCGCCGGCGCGATGAGCGACGCCGCGCGCGAGCGCCTCCGGGCCGGCGGCGTCCCCGTCGTCGAGGATCCCGACCGCTGCATGCGCGCGCTCGCCGCGCGGGCGGACGCCGGGGCGGCGACACCGGCAGCGCGCGCCGTGCCGACCGTCGACGTCCCCGCGGTGCTCGACGCGGCGCGCGCGCGCGGCTCGGCACTCGAGCACGAGGTGCTCGCCGCGACCGCGGAGCTCGGCGCGGCGACGGCGCCGACGCGCCTCTGCGTCACGCCGGCGGAGGCGGTCGCGGCGGCCGTGGCGCTCGGTGCGCCCGTCGTCGTCAAGGCGGCCGCCCGCGACCTCCCGCACAAGGCCGCCGTCGGGGCGGTCCGCCTGGGAATCGAGGGCGACGAAGCGTCTGCTGCGTTCGCCGAGGTCGTCGCGGCCGCGCGGGCGGCGGGCGCGACGGTCGAGGGCGCGGTCGTTCAGGCGCAGGTGGCCGCCGGCGCGGAGGTGATCGTCGGTGCGCGCCGCGACCCGGTCTTCGGCCCGGTCCTCGTGGTCGGGCCCGGCGGGGCGGGCGTCGAGGAGCTCGGCGCGGAGGCCGTACGGCGGCTGCTGCCCCTCGCCGACGACGAGGCCGACGAGCTGGCCTCCGGGCTCGGCGGCGGCGCGGCGCTCGCGGCCGCGGTCGAGGGCGTCGAGCGGCTCGCGCTCGCGCTCGGCGACGAGCTCGACGCGCTCGAGCTGAACCCGGTCGTCCTCGGCGCGGACGGGACCGCCGTCGCTGTCGACGGCGTCCTGCTCCTGCGCGGCTAGGCAGCCGCGTAGAGGAACGTCCCGTCGGCCCGCGTCTCGCGGGTGACGCGGCCGGTCGTGCGGAGGTGCTTGAGGTACGACATCGTCTCGAGCAGGCGCGAGACGGCCTCGTAGGAGTGGTCGACCTCGCCGAAGACGCGGCGGCCGAGGTCGTACGCCGTGCCGGGCGCCTCCGCCAGCGCCGCGACCACGCGCTCGAGCCGCGTCTCGGCCTCCTCGCGGTGCATCGCGACGACGTCGCGCAGATCCGCGATGGGGCGCCCGTGGCCGGGCAGCGCGAGCTCGACGTCGAGGCCGTCGACGAGGTCGAGCGAGGCGAGGAACTCCCCGACGGGGTCGGCCGAGTAGCCGTAGTCGAACCACGGCGCATAGATCCGGGAGACGAGGTCCCCGACGACGAGCAGGCGCTCGTCGTCGTGGTAGAGGCAGACGTGCGACGGCGTGTGGCCGGGCGTCTCGAGCGTCCGCCAGGGGCCGAGCACGGACTCGACGACCGACCCGTCGCGGAGCTCGGAGAACGCCGGCAGCGGGCCGAGCGCGGCGTCGCGCTCCTCCCCCACGTCCGCGTAGTCGTGCACCTCGTCCTCCGGCACGCCCTCGGCGAGCGCGCGGCGCTCGCGGGCCGCGTAGATGCCGACGGGATCGAGCGCGCCGTCGGTGAACGCCTGGTGGGCGGGGTGCATCCGCATCGTGCAGCCGCTCTCCTCGACGATCCGGACGGCGACGCCGAGGTGGTCCGAGTGGGCGTGGGTGAGCACGAGCTCGCGGATGTCGGGGACCTCTCGGCCGCTCTTCTCGAGCGCCACGACGAGCGCGTCCCAGGCGCTCGCATGCCCCGCGCCGCCGCAGTCGATCAGGGTGATCCCGCCGTCGTCGCGGTCGAGCGTGTACGCGTTGACGTGGGTGATCCACGCCCACGGGAGGGGCAGCCGGAGCGTCGTCAGGCCGGGACGGACCTCGAAGGCGGACGCCTTGGCGGGGTCGACCGACCAGTCGGTGGGGACGGGACCGACCATGCGCCTATCCTCGCCGCTCAGTCACCCGCGGCGGCCTCGCCCGCGCGGACGCCGAAGACGAGCGCCGGCCCGAGCGTGCCGCCCGCGCCGGGGTACGCGAGCCCGAACGGGCTCGCCGCGACGTTGCCCGCGGCGTAGAGCCCGCGGAGCGGCTCGCCGTCGGAGACG
>DASTKY010000269.1:0-5579 GCA_035715495.1 Gaiella sp.
CGCTGGCCGACGGCGTGACGGGGCTCGCGACGGCGTTCGCGATCCTCGCCGCCCTCCGCGCGCGCGAGCAGACCGGCCGCGGGCAGGTCGTCGACACGTCGCTGGTCGAGCCGCTCCTCGCGCTGCTCGGGCCACAGGTGACCGCCTACGCGCTTCTCGGCGAGCTGGAGCCTCGTACCGGCAACCGATCGAGCCACAGCGCCCCGCGGAACGTGTATCGGACGGCCGACGGCGCGTGGGTCGCGGTCTCGGCGAGCGCGACCTCGATCGCGGAGCGCGTGATGCGGCTCGTCGGCCGGCCCGACCTCGCGGACCAGCCGTGGTTCGCGACCGGCACGGGACGCGTCGCCCACGTCGACGAGGTGGACGAGGCCGTCGCGTCGTGGATCGCCGCCCGCACCCGCGACGAGGTGCTCGACGCATTCGAGCGCGCAGAGGCGGCGATCGCGCCGATCTACGACGCCCGCGACCTCGTCTCGGATCCGCACCTCGCGGCGACGGGCGCGCTCCGCACCATCGACGACGCCGAGCTCGGCCCGCTCCTGATGACGGACGTCGTGAGCCGGCTCTCCGAGACGCCGGGCCGCGTCGAGCATCCAGGCGGCGCCCACGGGCAGGACACGGACGCGGTCTTCGGCGCCCTGGGGGTCGGAGCGGACGAGCTCGCACGGCTCCGCCAGGATGGGGTCGTCTGAACGCGCCGCCGCTCACCTGGCTCTATGTGCCTGCCGACCGGCCCGACCGCGTCGAGAAGGCGATCGCGTCCCGCGCGCACGCTGTGGTGGTCGACCTCGAGGACGCCGTCGCCCCGTCGGCGAAGGCCACGGCGCGGGCCGCCCTGCGCGCGCTGCTCGCCGACGAGCACGGCAAGCCCGTGCTCGTGCGCGTCAACAGCGGCAGCGAGGAGGACCTCGCCGCGGTCGAGGGCCTGCCGCTCGCCGGTGTCGTCGTGCCGAAGGTCGGCTCGCCCGACGACGTGCCCCCCGTCGACCTCCCGGTCCGATGCCTGATCGAGTCCGCCGCGGGAGTCGAGGCGGCCTTCGCGATCGCCTCGACACCCGGCGTGGCGGGCGTCTCGCTCGGCGAGTCCGACCTCGGCTCCGAGACCGGTGCCTCGGACGCAGGCCTCGACTGGGCACGGAGCCGCATCGTCAACGCCGCGGTCGCGGCCGGTCTTCCACGGCCGCCGCAGTCCGTCTATCCCTTCCTGCGGGACGACGAGGGGCTCGCGCACTCGTGCGCCCGTGGGCGGTCGCTCGGGCACCTCGGCCGGATGGCGATCCACCCGGAGCAGCTGGAGACGATCGAGCGGGCATACCTTCCGACCGAGGTCGAGCTGGACCGCGCGCGCGCGACGATCGCGACGGTCGAGGCCGACGCGGCGGGCACACTGGCCGACGGTGCGTTCGTCGACCCCGCGATGCTCGGTGCCGCGCGGCTCGTGGTCGCGCTCGCGGAGCGGTACGGCACCGCGCCCGGCCGGCCGCTGGGCAGCCGCTAGGCTCGGCCCGTGTCGAGCCTGCCCTTCGCGCTGCCTGCGGACGAGGGCGAGCGCCTCGTCTTCGGCGACGTGACGATCCTGCTCAGGGCGTCGTCGGAGTCGACCGGAGGCGCGTTCTCGCTGTTCGAGGAGGTGCCGCCGCTCGTCGACACGCCGCTCCACGTCCACGAGCGCGAGGACGAGCTCTTCTACGTGCTCGAGGGGGAGCACGTCTACCGGGTCGGCGACGAGGAGTTTCGCGTCGGGCCGGGCGGCATGGTCTTCGCCCCGCGCGGCGTCCCGCACGCGCAGCGCCGGGTGCGCCCCGGCGAGGGCCGACAGCTCGTCCTCACCGCCCCGGGCGGGTTCGAGCGGTTCTTCCGCGCGCTCGCCGACGCCCACGCGAACGGGACGCTCGGCCCCGAGGCCTACGAGCGCGCCTCCCGGGAGAGCGGCGTCACCTGGGTCGGCGACTGAGCGGCTCCGCGCCGCTCAGTCCCGCCACCAGCCCTGCACCATCTCGGCGTCGCCGCGCTTGGGGCCGGGCGCCCCGAAGGCGACGATCTGCATGCCCTGCGGGCCTGCCTCGATCCCGTGCATCACGCCCGGCCCGATCCGCACGAGGTCCCACTGCTTCAGGTGGTGGACGTCGTCGTCGAGCTTGATCCGCCCGCTCCCCTCGACGACGACGTACACCTCCTCCTGGTCGGCGTGGCGATGCCCGAACGGGACCCGGAAGCCGGGGGAGAGGCGCTGGACGCTCACGCCGGCGTGCTCGCACCCGAGCTCGGCGCTCGGGAAGCGGGCGTCGAGGCCCTCGTCGAGCCCGAAGGCCTTCGCCGAGTTCTCGATCTGCTCGAGGTTCCTGATCGTGGACGTGGTCATGGGGTGAGGCCCGTACGAATCTCCGGTCAGCTCCCGCGCTCGACTTCGCCGCGCCACGCGCCCGATTCCCGGCCGCGGCCCTCGATCAGCTCCTTGAACCGCTTGAGGTCGGCCTTCACCTGGCGGCTCGCCAGGCCGGTGACCTCCGCGGCCTTCTCCTTCACGCCGTCCGGCTCGCCGTCCATCGAGACGACGATCTGCGAGCGGTCACCCGGCAGCGGATGGAAGTCGACGGCGCCGGCGTTCTGCCGGCCGCTCGTGCTGCGCCACGCGATGCGCGTGTCGGGGATCTGCTCGGTCACCTCGGCGTCGAACTCCTCGGTCTCGCCGACGACGGTCACCTTCCAGTGCAGGTGCGTGTCGTCGACCTGACGCACCTCGTCGACGTGCTCCATGAACTGCGGGAACTCCTCGAACTGCGTCCACTGGTTGTAGGCCATCTGGACGGGGACTTCGAGCTCGATCGACTCCTGCACCTTGGACATGCCGTCCTCCTCGTCGGGATCTGCCCTCCTCCTGCCCCGCACCACGGGAGGACAAACCCTGGACAACGGGGCAGCGCTAGGGTGGCCCGATGGAGCACGTGAACCTCGGCCGGACGGGGCTCCGCGTCTCCCGGGTGTGTCTCGGGATGATGAGCTTCGGACGCTCCGACACGCGGCCGTGGGCGATCGGCGAGGACGAGGCGGAGCCGATCGTGCGCCGCGCGGTGGAGGGCGGCATCACCTTCTTCGACACCGCCGACGTCTACAACGAGGGCCGGAGCGAGATCGTCACCGGGAGGCTGCTGAAGAAGCTCTTCGGCACGCGCGAGGAGTACGTCGTCGCGACGAAGGTGCGCATGACGACGATGCCCGGGCCGAACGGGAGCGGCCTCTCCCGCAAGCACGTGCTCGCGTCGATCGACGCATCGCTCGAGCGCCTCGGGCTCGACTACGTCGACCTGTACCAGATCCACCGCTGGGACGGCGGGACGCCGATCGAGGAGACGATGGAGGCGCTGCACGACGTCGTGCGCTCCGGCAAGGCCCGCTACCTCGGCGCGAGCAGCATGGCCGCGTGGCAGTTCGCGAAGGCGCAGTCGGTGGCCCGCACCCCGTTCGTCTCGATGCAGAACCACTACAACCTGATCTACCGCGAGGAGGAGCGGGAGATGATCCCGCAATGCCTCGACCAGGGCGTCGGCCTCATCCCGTGGAGCCCGCTCGCGCGCGGGTGGCTCGCCGGCAACCGGACGCGGGAGGGCGAGCAGCTGACCGAGCGGGCGAGGACCGACTCGTACGGCGAGTCGCTCTACACGCCGGACGTCGACTTCGCGGTGATCGACCGCGCCGCGGAGGTCGCCGCCGAGCGCGGCGTCGCGACCGCGCAGGTGGCGCTCGCCTGGCTGCTGCACAAGCCGGGCGTCACGGCGCCGATCGTCGGCACCACGCGGCTCGAGCACCTCGAGCACGCGCTCGCGGCGGCAGAGCTCGAGCTGGGCACGGAGGAGATCGAGCGGCTCGAGGAGCCGTACGTGCCGCACGCGGTGTCCGGGCACTAGCGCCCGGTCGGGCGCGCCGCCCTACGGCACCCGGCCGACGTGCGACCAGCCGCCGTCGACCGTCAGCGTGTGGCCGCTGACCAGGTCCGCCTCCGGGGAGACGAGGAACCGCAGTGCCGCGGCGACGTCCTGCGGCGTGCCGACGCGGCCCGTCGGGATCACGCCGGCCCAGTGCTCCGCGTAGCGCGGGTCGTCGCCGAGGTTGCGCTCGTTGACCGTCGCCCCGATCCCCAGCGCGTTGACGGTGACCCGGTGCGGCCCGAGCTCCACCGCGAGCACGCCCGCGAGGTGGGCGAGCGCGGCCTTCGTCGCCGCGTACGCCGCGAGGTTCGGGACGACGACGAGCCCCGTCACCGAGGTCGAGAAGACGATCCGGCCGCCGTACGGGTCGTCCGGCTCCCGCTCCCGCTGGGCGACCATCTGCCGCGCCGCCGCCTGCGCGCCGAACGTCGACCCCTTGAGGTTCAGGTCGACGACCCGGTCCCAGTCCTCCTCCTCCAGCTCGAGGAAGGGCGCCCAGTGCGTGAGCCCCGCGTTCGCGACGAAGACGTCGAGGCGGCCGAGCTCGGCGACCGCATGCTCGACGAGACGCCGGTTCTCCGAGACCCGCGAGAGGTCGGCCTTCACCGCCAGTGCGGTGCCGCCCTCGGCCGTGACCCGGTCGACGACCTCCTGCGCGAGGTCGGGCTCGTCGTGGTAGGTCGCGACGACCGCGGCGCCCTCGGCCGCGAGCGCGTCGGCCATCGTCGCGCCGATCTCGCTGCTCGCGCCGGTGACCACGGCGACGCGCCCGTCGAGCGACCGTCCCATGGGCGGAAGCCTAGAAGCGAGAATCGCGGCGTGGCGAGCGACGTCCTCTCGGCGCGGGCGCTCGGCCGCGCGACCCTCGCCCGGCAGCACCTCCTCGCCCGCGCCGACCGTCCGGTGCTGGAGGTCGTCGCGCACCTCGTCGGGCTGCAGGCGCAGGTGCCGCTCGACCCGTACACGGCGCTCTGGTCGCGCCTCGAGGGCTTCCGCCCGGAGGCGCTCGCCGAGCGGCTCGTCGCGCGCGAGGCCGTGCGGACCGTCGTCATGCGGGGGACGATCCACCTGGTCACCGCCGACGACTGCCTGCGCCTGCGGCCGCTGATGCAGCCCGTCCTCGACGCGGAGCTGCGTCGCCATCCGGACGCCGGCGCCGCGCTCGACGGAGTCGACCTCGTGCCCGTGCTGGCCATCGCCGCCGAGGCGCTCTCCGAGCGGCCGCTCTCGGGCACCGAGCTCCGCGCCGTGCTGGCCCAGAAGTTCCCGCGCCTCGATCCCGCCGCGCTCGCGCTCGCCTGCCGCTGCAAGCTCGCGCTCGTCCAGGTGCCGCCGCGCGGCGTCTGGGGCGCCGCCTCGCAGGTCAGGCTGGCGCCCGCCGAGGCGTGGCTGGGGCGCGCGCTCGTCCGCCGGCCGTCGCTCGACGACGTCGTCCTCCGCTACCTCGCCGCGTTCGGGCCTGCGAGCGTCGCCGACGTGACGACGTGGTGCCGCCTGACGGGCCTCCGCGCGGTCGTCGAGCGGCTCCGGCCGCGGCTGCGCGCGTTCCGGGGCGAGGACGGCCGCGAGCTCTTCGACCTCCCCGACGCGCCGCGGCCCGACCCGGAGACGCCCGCGCCCGTCCGCTTCCTGCCGGAGTACGACAACCTG
>DASTKY010000270.1:0-4911 GCA_035715495.1 Gaiella sp.
CCTCTTCAGCGACGCCGCCGCGGAGCGCGCCGACGCCGTCGCCCCGCTTCCGCAGCGGATCCGGCCCCGCACCCTGGACGAACTCGTGGGGCAGACCGGCGTGCTCGGGCCGGGCAGCGCGCTGCGACGCGCGATCGACGAGGGGCGGGCGCCGTCGATGATCCTCCACGGGCCGCCCGGCGTCGGGAAGACGACGATCGCCCGGATCGTGGCGGAGGCGTCGTCGGCGACGTTCGAGGAGCTCTCCGCCGTGTCCGCCCGGGTGGACGACGTCCGTGCGGTGCTCGCTCGCGCCCGCGACCGGCTCGGCGGCAACGGGCTCCGAACGCTCCTCTTCATCGACGAGATCCACCGGTTCGACAAGCGCCAGCAGGACTCCGTCCTCCACGCCGTCGAGGAGGGCCTCGTGACGCTGATCGGCGCCACGACCGAGAACCCGTACTTCGAGGTCAATCAGGCGCTGCTCTCCCGCTGCACCGTGATCGAGCTCGAGCCGCTGACGGAGGAGGAGCTCGAGGTCGTGCTCGCCCGCGGCGCGGACGCGCTGGGCACCGACGTCCCGCCGGAGGTCACGGCGGCCATCGCCCGCCGGGCGGGTGGCGACGCCCGCACGGCGCTGCAGACCCTCGAGCTCGCGTGGGAGACCGCCCGCGACACGCCGCTCACGGTCGAGCTCGTCGACGACGTCGCGCGGAAGCGGCCGCTTCGCTACGACCGCGCGGGAGACCGTCACTACGACCTGATCTCGGCGTTCATCAAGTCCATGCGTGGAGGCGATCCCGACGCCGCCGTCTACTACCTCGCGGCGATGCTCGAGGGCGGCGAGGATCCACGGTTCCTCGCCCGGCGCATCGTGATCGCCGCGAGCGAGGACGTGGGCAACGCCGACCCGCAGGCGCTCGTCGTCGCCGTCGCGGCCGCCCAGGCGCTCGAGCACGTCGGGCTCCCGGAGGCGCAGCTGAACCTGGCGCAGGCCGCGATCTACGTCGCGAGGGCGCCGAAATCGAACGCGTCGGCCCGCGCGATCTGGAGCGCGCGCGCGGATGTGCGCCGCGACGGGATCGCCGAGCCGCCCTCCGAGCTGAGGGACGCCCACTACCGCGCAGCGGCCTCCCGCGGGCACGGCGTCGGGTACGTCTCGCCCCACGACGACCCGTCCCGGAGCGGGGTCGACCACCTCCCCGAGGGCCTGCGAGGACGCGCGTACTATGTCCCCTCCGGCAACGGCGAGGAGGGTGGCAGTGGCGATCGCGACGGGTGACAGGGCGCCGGAGTTCGACCTCGAGGAGGCGCACGACAGGCCGCGCGTGCGGCTCTCCGACTACCGCGGCCGCTCCAACGTCCTGCTCGTCTTCCACCCCTTCGCGTTCACGCCCGTCTGCACCGAGGAGGCGCAGGACCTCCAGGAGAACCTCGCGTCCTTCCGCAACGCGAACACCGAGATCGTGTTCGTCTCCTGCGACACGTCCGCCGCGCGACAGGCCTGGAAGGCGGAGCTCGGCGCGGAGTACGTCTTCGCCTCCGACTTCTGGTCGCACGGGACGGCGGCCAAGGACTACGGCGTCTTCGACGAGGAGACCGGCGCGCCGCACCGCGGAACGTTCCTGATCGACCGCGACGGCGTCGTCATCTGGTCGCTCGTGGGCGATCCGGGCAGGCGCCGCACGGAGATGGTGCCGGGCTCGCTCGGGACGCTCCGCGACGGCGCGTGAGCGGGACGCCGGCGTCACGAAGCCGGCGCGAAGCCGGCACGGACGCGTCAGGGATTCGCGGCTACCGTGACTCCAGGGGTGTCCGCTCCCCCCTGGGGGGCCGTGGACCGAACGGCGACCACGCCCTCGCCGCCCGCCCGCCGGCGCCGCGCCGATGACGCGGACGCTCCACGTCCATGCCTGGGGCGCCGAGGGCGCCCCGACGGTCGTCTGCCTCCACGGCGTCACCGCCTGGGGCGGGCACTTCGAGCGCCTCGCGGCGGCGCTCGCACCGACTCACCGCGTCGTCGCGCCCGACCTCCTCGGGCACGGCGCGTCGCCGTGGGAGCCGCCGTGGCGCATCGTCGACCACCTCGCCGCGCTCGACGAGACGCTCGGGGACGCCCCTGCGACCTGGGTCGGGCACTCGTTCGGCGCCCGCCTCGCGCTCGAGCAGGCGGCCCGGCGGCCGGAAGCGGTCGAGCGGCTCGTGCTCCTCGACCCCGCGATCGTCGTCCCGCCGCACGTCGCCCTCTGGGCGGCCGAGAACGCCCGGGCGGACCGGCGCTACGCGAGCTTCGACGAGGCGATCGAGCGGCGGTTCACGGAGAGCCAGCTGCACGGGGCGCCGCGCGCGCTCGTCGAAGGCGAGCTCCACGGCCACCTCGCCGAGGACGACACGGGCTGGCGCTACCGGTACGCGCAGGCGGCGGTGGTCACCGCGCACGGCGAGCTGGCATCGCCCGCGCCCGACTTCGCGGAGACGGGCGTCCCGACGCTCGTCGTCCACGGAGCCGACTCGTACCTGCCGTACGACCTGCACGCGGAGGCGCACCGCGCCGCGCTCGGAGTCCTGCTCGAGGTCGTGACCGTCCCCGGTGGC
This sequence comes from Gaiella sp., assembly GCA_035715495.1. Taxonomy (GTDB): domain Bacteria; phylum Actinomycetota; class Thermoleophilia; order Gaiellales; family Gaiellaceae; genus Gaiella. The sequence goes on from DASTKY010000270.1 coordinate 2,575, forward strand.
CACACCGTCCTCTGGGACGCCCTCGACGAGACGACGGCGGCCGTGCTCGCGTTCGTCCGCGGCTAGCCGACGACGTACTCGTCCGCGAGCGAGAGCGCGTCGTCCAGGACCGCGACGCCCTCCTCCGCCTCGGCACGCGTGATCGTCAGCGGCGGCACCACCATCACGACGTTCCAGTGCGTCATCAGGTAGAGGCCACGCTCGAGCGCCGCCTTCGCGACCCGTGCGACCGGCGCGGCGGCCTCGCCCGAGGCGTTGAAGGGGACGAGCATCTCCTTCGTCGCGCGGTCCTTGACGAGCTCGAGGCCCCAGAAGCAGCCGAGCCCGCGGACGTCGCCGACCGACGGATGCCGCTCCGCGAGGCCGCGGAGCGCGTCGCCGAACCACTCGCCCATCGCGGCCGCGTTCTCGACGACTCCCTCGTCCTGGAAGGCCTCGATCGAGGCGATCGCGGAGGCGCAGGCGAGCGGGTGGCCGGCGTACGTCAGCCCGCCCGGGAAGAAGCGGTCGCGCACGCCGTCGACGATCTCGCCGCGCGCGATCATCGCGCCGAGCGGCACGTAGCCGGAGTTGATCCCCTTCGCGACGCAGAGGATGTCCGGGACGACGTCCCAGTGCTCGCACGCGAACCACCGTCCGGTGCGGCCGAACCCCGCCATCACCTCGTCGAGGATGAGCAGGATCCCGTGGCGGTCGCAGACCTCGCGGATCGCCCGGAGGTACCCGTCCGGCGGCGGGATGATCCCGTTCGTGCCGGTCACGGTCTCGAGGATCACCGCCGCGACGGTGTGCGCGCCCTCGTACTCGAGGATCTCCTCGAGGTGCGGCGCGCCCGTGCAGACCGGGCACGGGTCGGGATGGCCCGCGGGGCAGCGGTACGTGTACGGGTCGAACATGCGGACGACGCCGGGCATGCCGGGCTCGACGGCCCAGCGGCGGGGATCGCCGGTCAGCGTCACCGCGCCGTTCGTCGCGCCGTGGTACGACCGATAGCGGGCGATGATCTTGTGGCGGCCCGTGGCCAGCCGGGCGAGCTTCACCGCGTTCTCGTTCGCCTCGGCCCCGCCGTTCGTGAAGAACGAGACCGAGAGGTCGCCGGGCGTCACCTCGGCGAGCATCCGGCCGAGCCGCGAGCGCGACTCGTTCGCCATGGGCGGGCCGATCGTGCAGAGCAGGTCGGCCTGATCCTTGATCGCCTGGATGATCCGCGGGTGCTGGTGACCGATGTTGACGTTGACGAGCTGCGACGCGAAGTCCAGGTAGCGCTTCCCGTCGTAGTCCCAGAAGTGCCGGCCCTCCGCACCTGCGACCGCGATCGGGTTGATCTGGCTCTGCACCGACCACGAGTAGAGGACGAACTCCTTCGCGTCCGCGACGATCTCTGCTCCGAGGTTCGGGTTCGCCTCGACGATGGCCATCTCCACGCTCCTTCGCGTCGTTCGCCTCGATCGTAGCCCGCTCGCGCGGCGCCGAACGACTGACTTGCCGTGTTCCCGCGACGCAGTGCACCATCCGGGGATGGCGATCTCCATCGGGGTGACGACCGAGCTCGTCGAGCGCGACGGGCTCCGCGCCTCGCTCGGACGCGCCCACGCGGGCGCGCGCGACGGCAGGGGGTCCCTGGTCTTCGTCGGTGGGGAGGCAGGCGTCGGCAAGACCAGCCTGGCGCGGCGGTTCTCCGCCGACCTCCTGCCGGCGCCCGTCGTCTGGGGCGCCTGCGATCCGCTCGCGACGCCGAGGCCCCTCGGCCCGCTGCTCGACCTCGCGCCGGAGCTGCCCGGCCGGCTCGCCACCGTGCTCGAGTCGGAGGCGACCCCGTACGACGTCGTCGCCGCGCTCGCGGACGCCGCGCAGGAGTCGGCGCTCGTCGTCGTGCTCGAGGACGTGCACTGGGCGGACGAGGCGACCCTCGACGTCCTCCGCGTCGCCGGCCGGCGGATCGAGGGGCTGCCGCTACTCCTCGTCGCCACGTACAGGGACGACGAGCTCGATCGCGCGCACCCGCTGCGCGTCGTGCTCGGCGAGCTGGCCACCGCCATCGGGGTGGTGCGGCTCGAGCTGCCGCCGCTCTCCGCCGACGCGGTCCGCACGCTGGCCGAGCCGCACGGGGTCGACGCCGACGCGCTGCACCGCAGCACCGGCGGCAACCCGTTCTACGTGACCGAGGTGCTGTCGGCGCCGGCTGCCGCCATCCCGGCGACGGTCCGCGACGCCGTGCTCGCCCGCGCCGCCCGCCTGAGCCCGCCGGCGCGCGAGCTGCTCGAGCGCCTGGCCGTGGTCCCCGGCGCCGCCGACCCGGAGCTGATCGACGCCGCCGACGAGCCGCTCGACGAGTGC
>DASTKY010000271.1:0-3689 GCA_035715495.1 Gaiella sp.
GAACGCCGCCTTCGTGCGGGAGGCGGCCGCCGTCTACGTCGAGCGAGGGCTGCTCGCGCGTGGCTGAGACGGATCGCAGCGGCCGCTTCGTCGCCCGCGAGGCCTCGGAGCTGCGGCGAGAGCTCCTCGTCGAGCCGTGGCCCGAGCTGGGGCTCGTCGCCGCCGGCGGCCCTGCCGACCCCGCGCCCGAGCTCGTCGTGGAGGACGGCGTCGTCACGCGCCTCGACGGCCGCGCCGCGGCCGACTTCGACGTGATCGACCGCTTCCTCGTCGCCCACGGCCTCGACCTCGACGTCGCCGCCGAGGCGATGGCGCTCCCCGACGAGCGGATCGCGCGGATGCTCGTGGACGTCGACGTCCCGCGCGACGACCTCGTCCGGCTCGCGCGGGGGCTGACCCCGGCCAAGCTCGCGCGCGTGGTCGGGATGCTCGACCCGGTCGAGCTGATGATGGCGTTGAAGAAGCTCCGTGCCCGGCGCGACCCGGGCAACCAGGCGCACGTGACCAACCTGAAGGAGAGCCCCGCGCTCCTGGCCGCCGACGCGGCCGAGGCCGCGCGGCGCGGGTTCGACGAGCTCGAGACGACCGTCGGGGTCGCGCGGTACGCGCCACTCAACGCGCTCGCGCTGCTCGTCGGCTCGCAGACGGGCCGCCCCGGGGTGATGACGCAGTGCGCGGTCGAGGAGCGGCGGAACCTCGAGCTCGCGATCCGCGGGCTCGTCACCTACGCCGAGACGCTCTCGGTCTACGGGACGGAGCCGGTGTTCGCCGACGGCGACGACACGCCGTGGTCGAAGGCGTTCCTGGGCTCCGCCTACGCGTCGCGCGGCGTCAAGGTGCGCTTCACCTCGGGCACGGGGTCGGAGGCGCTGATGGGCCACGCGCAGGGCCTCTCGATGCTCTACCTGGAGGCCCGCTGCATCTCCGTCGTCCGCGCGGCGGGCGCGCAGGGCATCCAGAACGGCTCGATCTCGTGCGTCGCGCTCGTCCTCGCCGTGCCGGGCGGGACCCGCGCGATCCTGGCGGAGAACGTCCTCGCCGCGTGGCACGACCTCGAGGTGGCCTCGGGCAACGACGCGATCGCGTCGCACTCGGCGATCCGCAAGACGGCGAAGCTGATGGGGCAGTTCCTCCCGGGCACCGACTTCGTCACGTCCGGCTACTCGGTCATGCCGCGGCGCGACAACACCTTCGGCGGAGGCAACTACGACGCCGACGACATCGACGAGTGGCTCACGATCCAGCGCGACTGGCAGGTCGACGGCGGCATCGAGCCGGTCGCGGAGGACGAGCTCCTGCGCGTCCGCGCGCGTGCCGCGCGGGCGACCCAGGCGGTCTTCGCCGCGCTCGGGCTCCCGCCCGTCACCGACGACGAGGTCGAGGCGGCGACCCGCGCCCACGGGAGCCCCGACGTCCCCGACCGCGACCGCGCGGCGGACGTCGAGGCGGCGGACGAGCTCCTCCGCCGCGGCGTCTCGGCGCTGGACGTGGCGCTCGCGCTCGACGCCGCGGGCTTCGAGGACGTCGCCGACGCCGTCGTCGGGATGCTGCGCCAGCGGGTCGCCGCCGACTACCTCCAGACGGCCGCTGTGATCGAGCCCGACGGACTCGTCCGCTCGGCGGTCAACGACCCGAACGCCTATCTCGGCCCCGGCACCGGCTACCGGCTCCAGGGCGAGCGCTGGGAGCTCCTGCAGGCGCTTCCCCACGTCGTCGACCCGCGCACGCTGGGCACCGGCGACGACGTCGCCGGTGCGATCCTCGAGGAGGGGCCGACGGCGCTCCCCGGCGACGACGCCGCCGAGGTCGTGATCGCCCTCGGGCCTGCGTTTGCGGACGGCCTCCGCGAGACGATCAACGGCCTCGCGCACGAGGAGGTGCTGGCGGCGCTCGCGGAGGGCGCCCGCGAGGCGGGCGCCACGCCGCGGCTCGTGCGCGTCCGCCGGGTCGCGGACGTCGGCTTCATCGCCCACGACGGCGCGCGGCTCTCCGGCTCCGGGGTCGCCCTCGGCATCCAGTCGAAGGGCACGGCCGTGATCCACCGCGCCGACCTCGAGCCGCTCGACAACCTCGAGCTCTTCGGGATGAGCCCGCTCTACACGCTCGCGAGCTACCGCGCGATGGGGCGGAACGCCGCCGGCTACGCGCTCGGGCAGCGGGTCGGGCCGGTGCCGACCGAGCTCGACAACTTCGCGCGGGCCAAGCTCATCGTCCGCACGACGCTCCTCCACGCGCGCGAGGCCGCGGCGGTCGTCCCCGGCGCGTCGCCGGTCGAGGTGGTCGTCGCGCGCTCAATGGTCGCGTAGCCCCGCGGCGCGCTGCTCCTCGGCGAGCTGCCGCTCGGCCTCGGCCTCCTCGCGGAGGAGCCGGACGAGGAGCCACACGATCGCGGCGAAGAAGACGAGCGCCTGCTCGCTCGACATGAGGATCCCGCCGAGGTTCTGGTCCTGCTCGGCCGAGATGCCCCAGAGCCGGTGGGGAAGCGACTCGTAGAAGTCGTAGATCGGGGGCGAGAACGTCAGGGCGAGCCCGAGGAACGCCGAGAGCACGAAGGCGGCGAAGACGTAGCCGAGCCGGACGAGCGTCGCGACCGACCGCGGGACGTCGCAGAGCACGGGCCACCAGAAGAGGAGGCCGATCGCGATGAGGAAGCCGTGCTCGAGCGCGAGGAGGACGGGGCTGCGGACGGCGGCGTCGTAGACCGCGCCCAGATGGACGACGTACCAGCCGACGAGCCAGACCGGGAGGGCGATCTCCGGCCGCGTCAGCGTCGCGAAGAGCCGACCGCCGCGGTCGGCCACGGCCGCGCGCATCGCCGGGGTGAGCCCGATCAGGAGGAGCGGCGGCGCCCAGTCGCTGATCATCACGTTCTGGAGCAGGTGGAAGAGGACGAGGTACTCGGTCGCGATCGTCCCGAGCGGCGAGTTGAGCGCGCCGACGACGAGCAGTAGGCCGGCGCCGAACGACACGGCGCGCCACGCAGGCCCGGGCGCGCGGCGCCAGGCGCGGACGTAGAGCGCGAGCGCGACCGCCGCGAGGAGCAGGTAGACCGGCTCGAACGAGAACGACCAGGGGGAGGGCGTCACGCGACCGGCTCGGCGCGTGGCCGCGCTGCCGGCCGCGCGCGGCGGGCGCTCCGGAAGAGCACGACGAGGGCGACGCCGAGCGTGAGGGCCTGCTCGACCATCATCACGACCCCGGCGAGCCGCTGGTCGGCGAGGGGGGAGAGGCCGAGGAGGCGCTCGGGCTGCTCCGCGTAGACGTCGTAGTAGGGCTCGAACCCGAAGATGAAGACGTACGAGAGCACCTGGCCGATCCAGAAGAGGAGGACGGCGACCCCGATCCGCTCGGTGACGGTCAGGCGCAGGTGGTGCGCGGGGTCGACGATCAGCGTCCAGACGAGCAGGCCGACGACGACGAACGAGAGGTGCTCGAGACGGTGCACCGCCGGCGACGCGAGCGCCGCCTCGTAGAGCGCGGGGACGTGCCACGCGACGAGGGTCGCCACCCACAGCGAGATGGCGACCGCCGGCCGCAGCAGGAACGCGAGCGCCCGGCGCAGGATGCGGACGCGCGCGAGCGGGGCGAGGAGGTCGCGAGGGAGGAAGAAGAGCGCGAGCGGCCCGCGGACTGCGACGAGGGTCAACGCGATCCCGAGGTCGGCGATCAGCACGTGCTGAAGCATGTGG
>DASTKY010000272.1:0-3123 GCA_035715495.1 Gaiella sp.
GGAGGCCGACTACTACCGGTACTTCCCCGAGCCCGACCTCGTCCCGGTCGAGCCGCCCGCCGAACTCGTCGAGCGGCTGCGGGGCGAGCTGCCGGAGCTGCCCGCCGAGCGCATCGCGCGCGTCGCCGGCGCGCTCGACCACGACCGCGCGCTCGTGCTCGTCACCGGCGGGCTCGACGCGCTCTGGCAGGCGACCGTCGCGGCGGGCGCTGAGCCCGTTGCCGCGAGCAACGTGATCGCGAACCAGCTCGTCGCCGCGGGCGTCGAGCCGGCCGCGGTGGACGCGGGAGAGCTGGCGCGCCTCGTCGAGGCCCGCGAGCGCATCCCGCGCGGCGCGTTCGCGGAGGCGATCGGGAAGGTCGGCGACCCGGGATTCTCCGCCGAGCCGTACCTCGCCCAGGAGGCCGTCTCGGACGCGGGCGCGCTCGAGCCCATCGTCGACGCGGTGCTCGCCGCCAATCCCGCGCAGGTCGCGCAGTACCGCGGCGGCAAGGACGGGCTGCTCGGCTTCTTCGTCGGCCAGGTGATGAAGGAGACGAAGGGCCAGGCCGACCCGCGGTCGGTCAACGAGCTCGTCCGCGCGAAGCTCGCGGAGTAGCCGGTCCGCACGCCGTCGGCGCGCGACGCAGGTTGTAACGTCAGGCTCGATGGCGCTCGCGGAGGGCACCGGGATCACGCTCGACGAGCTTCGCCTCGCGGCGCGCAACCACGCCATGCCGCTCGAGGCGCTCCGCTGGCCGGTGACGCCGGTCGGGCTCCACTATCTCCTGATCCACTACGACGTCCCGCTCGTCGACCCGGCCGCGTGGACCCTCACGCTCGGGGGGTCGGTCGAGCGACCGGCGACGCTGACGCTCGACGGGCTCCGGGCCCTGCCGGCCGTCGACCTCGTCTCGACGATGGAGTGCGCCGGCAACGGCCGCGCCCTGTTCGACCCGCGGCCGCTGAGCCAGCCCTGGCTGACGGAGGCGGTGGGCACCCCCCGCTGGCGCGGCGTCGAGCTCGCGAGCCTGCTCGACGAGGTGGCGCCGTCGGGGTCCGCGGTCGAGGTCGTCTTCGGAGCGCTCGACCGCGGCGTCGAGGGCGGCGTCGAGCAGCGCTACGAGCGGAGCCTGACGCTCGCCGAGGCCCGCGAGAGCGGGGCGGTGCTCGCGTACGAGATGAACGGCGCGCCGCTGCCGCCGCAGCACGGCTTCCCGCTCCGCCTCGTCGTGCCCGGGTGGTACGGGATGACGAACGTCAAGTGGCTCACGTCGATCGAGGTCGTCGAGGAGCCGTTCACGGGCTACCAGGTGGCGTCGGCGTACCGGTTCCGCCTCAGCGAGGACGAGGACGGCCGGCCCGTGACGCGCATGCGGCCGAGGTCGCTGCTCGCGCCGCCCGGGCTGCCGGACTTCTTCACCCGCGAGCGCGTCGTCGTGCGTGGGCCGACGACCCTCGAGGGGCGCGCCTGGTCGGGCCGCGCGCCGATCGCGCGGGTCGAGGTGAGCGACGACGGCGGCGCGACCTGGGCCGAGGCGCGCGTCGTCAGCGAGCTCGAAGGCCCGTGGGCGTGGGTCGGGTTCACCTTCGAGTGGGCGCCGGCCGCCGCGGGCGCGCGCACGCTCTGCTGCCGCGCGACGGACGAGACCGGCGACACGCAGCCGCTCGAGGCGGAGTGGAATCTCGGCGGCTACGAGAACAACGCCGTCCAGCGCATCCCCGTCGTCGTGCGCTGACGGCGGTGGAGCCACCCCATGGCGGCTCCACCGTTCCCCCGCCGGTGCGGCCTACCGGCTGCCGGCGGTCGTCCGGGCGTACGGGTCGAGCCCGTACTCGCGGTTCAGCGCGTCGCTCCGAGCGTTGAGCGCCGTGAGCCAGTCGGGCGCCGCCGATCGCGCCGCGCCCTCACGGGCGTACGAGCCGAGTCCGTAGTGGCGGTTCAGGGCGGCGCTACGCGCCTCGAGCGCGTCCCGCCAGCCCGGGCCGGGTGAGCCGAGCGCGCGACGCTCGGTGGCGCCGCCGAGCCCGTGCTTCTCGTTCAGGGCCGCGCTGCGCTCGTTGAGCGCCTGCAGCCAGGGCGGTGAGCTCGTCGTCAGCGCGGCGCCGGCGCCGAGCGCCCCGGCAACCGTCGCGACCGCGACGACCGTGATGCCGAACCGATGAGCCTTCATCTGGTTGCCTCCTTGGCGTGTCGCCGTCCACGCGGCGAGCGGTGCCGGGATCGTCCGAAGCCGCAGCCAGAAACGGCTCAGGGGCGGTAAGGACCTGGTAAGGAACGGTCGCCGAGGCGGTGGTACGCTCGCCCCGGCGGGAGGTCACGTGGAGTTCGGAATCCTCGGCCCGTTCGAGGTCTACGGCGACTCAGGCAGGGGGGTGAAGCTCCCCGCCGGGCGCGAGCGTGCACTCCTCGCCGTCCTTCTCCTCCACCGCGGCGAGATCGTCTCGACCGACGCCCTCGTCGATGCGCTCTGGGGCGAGGCTCCTCCGAGCACGGTCGCGAAAGCGCTTCAGGGCTACGTCTCGCACCTGCGCCGTCTCCTCGACGAGCCCGGGCGCGACGGGATCCTGCTGACGCAGCCGCCCGGGTACGTGCTTCGAGTCGACGACGATCGGGTCGACGCCCGCCGGTTCGAGGTGCTTGCGGCGCGCGGCTGGCGCGAGCTCGACGCCACGCCGGCCACCGCGCTCGCCACGTTCGAGGAGGCGCTCGCCCTCTGGCGCGGCCCGGCGCTCGGCGAGTTCGCATTCGCGGAGTTCGCCCAGGCGGAGATCCGGCGCCTCGAGGAGCTCCGGCTCGAGACGGTGGAAGGACGAATCGAGGCGATGCTCCGGCTCGGTCGCCACGGCGCCGTGGTCGCCGAGCTCGCCACCCGCGTCGAGGCCCATCCGCTCCGCGAGCGGCTCCGCGGCCAGCTAATGCTCGCGCTCTACCGGTCGGGTCGCCAGGCGGAGGCGCTCGAGGTGTACCGCGAGGGTCGCACGCTGCTCTCGGACGAGCTCGGGCTCGAGCCCGGGACCGAGCTGCAGCGGCTCGAGCGGGCGATCCTCGAGCAGGATCCCGCGCTCGACGCGCCTGCCGAACATGCCCGCGGGCCAGCCGACGCCCCGTCGTCCGCAGGAGAGGGCGTGCGAGGCCGAAGC
>DASTKY010000273.1:0-2030 GCA_035715495.1 Gaiella sp.
GCCGTCGCGGCCGCTTCGCCGCGGCCGCGGGCACCGAGCTTGCGCAGGATCGCCGAGACGTGGTGGTCGACCGTGCGGCGGGAGAGGAAGAGCCGCTCGGCGATGTCGGCGTTCCGCAGGCCCTCCGCGAGGAGGACGAGCACGTCCTGCTGGCGCGTCGTCAGGTGTGCCGCGTTCGCGGCCGTCGACGGGCGCGGGCCGCGCGGGACGGAGCGTGCGCCGAGCGCTCGCAGGCGGCGCGTCACCATCCGCGCGAGCGGTCCCGCCTCGAGCCGCCGGAGCTCCTCCAGGGCCTCGCGGAGCGCGCCCTCGTCGTCGCTCTCGGAGAGCGCCAGCGCGGCCTCGTACGGCCGTCCACGCGCGCGCCAGGCGGCGACGCCGGACTCCCAGTCGCCCGCGAGGTGGAGCGACCACGGCTCGTCCGGCTCGACCGCGGGCCTGTCCGCGACGCCGTTCTTCCGGCGCCAGTAGGCAAGCTCGCCGCGCCACCACGACGACGCGGTCGCGTCGGCCATCGAGCGCCGCGTCTCCTCGTCGACGCCGTCGGGGCGACCCTCGAGCCAGGCGATCTCCGCGCGCACGCAGGCCACCGACGCGGCCCACCCGGGATCGCTCGCGCCTGCCGCGACGGTCGCGGCCTCCCGGAGCAGCGGCGCCGTCTCCGGATCGCCTCGGCGCGCCCGGACGAGCGCGAGCGCGAGCAGCGCCTGGAGCCGCGGCTCGGGCGAGTCGCGGCTCTCGGCCAGGATCAGCTGCGCGGTCGACGTCGCAGCGGTCCACCGGCCGCGGTCGAGCTCGAGGCGGACGCGGAGGCCGAGTAGGGCGAGGCGCCAGAGGTCGAGCTCGAGCCCGTCGCAGTGGGCGAGTCCCGACGCGATCCACTCCGCGGCACGCGCGTCGTCCCCCCTGGCGCTCCAGCCGAGCGCCAGGTTGTGCATCGCGTGCGCGGCCTCCTGCGAGAGCCGGTGCCGACGCGCCTCGTCGAGCGCCCGGAGCAGGAGCGCGTCGTCGCCCTCGCCGAAGAGATCGCTCGTGCCCACCCTGATGCGGCCCGCGACGGCCTTCTCGGTCTCGTCGAACCGCTCCGCCACTTCCACGGTGCGTGCCCCCCAGCGACGCACCTCCCCGTCGTCGCCGCGGTAGGCGGAGAGCAACGCCATCGCACCCGTCGCATCCGCGAGCAGGGCGCTCTCGGGGAGCGCCTCGAGCACCCGGATCGACTCCAGCGCGGCGGTCTCCGCCTCGGACATCAGCCCGCGGCACGTCAGGAGCGAGACGAGGCGCCCGCGTGCCGCGGCCTCACAGTCGGCCGCGCCCGCCGTGCGGAGCTCGTCGATCGCCTCCTCGAGCGCGTCGATCGCCGCGCGCTGGTCGTCGGTCAGGTAGAGCGCGTCCGACCGGCGCTCGAGCAGCGCCGCGCGCTCCTCGGGCGCAAGGCCCCCCGCGAAGCGGAGCGCCCGGTCGTACTGGGCCGCGGCCTCCCGGTGCGCGCCGAGGCGGGTCGCCTCGCGCGCCGCCGCCGGGGCGTACCTGAGCACCGCCTGCGCGTCGCCGGCCAGCTCGGCGTGATGTGCGAGGCGCGCGAGATCCCGTCTCCCCCTCGGCGTGTCGGCGAGGGCCAGGAGCACGGCCTGGTGCAGGGCGAGGCGGCGCGTCGGCGACAACGTCTCCTCGACGGCGTTGCGCGCCAGCTCGTGACGGAAGGCGATCCCGCCGTCGGACGCCCGCAGCACGCCGGACTCGAGGCACTCGTCGACCGCGTCCGCGTCCTCCCCGCAGACGGCGAGGAGCAGCTCCGACTCGAGGGCGGGTGGGGCCACGGACGTCGCCTCGACGACCGCCGCCGCGCGCGGGCCGAGCTGTGCGACCCGCGCGAGCACGACGTCGCGGACGGTGTCGGGAACCGACGTGACGCCGGCGGCCAGGAGCTCCGTGACGAAGAACGGGTTGCCCGCCGTCAGCGCGTGCACCCTGGCGGGATCGACGTCGTGGCCGGAGGCCAGCCGCTCGACCCCTGCGGGCGAGAGCGG
>DASTKY010000274.1:0-5365 GCA_035715495.1 Gaiella sp.
CGCTCCGTGAACGTGACCCTCCCCGACGGCGCGGTCCTCGAGCTCCCGGACGGCGCCAGTGCGCTCGACGCGGCGCGCGCGATCGGCCCGAAGCTCGCCGAGCAGGCCGTCCTCGCGCGGGTGGACGGCGAGACGCGCGACCTGCGGCTGCCGCTCCACGACGGAGCGAAGCTCGAGCTGCTGACGACGCGCGACCGCAACGACCCCGACGCGCTCGCGGTGCTCCGCCACTCCACCGCCCACCTGCTCGCCGAGGCCGTGCGCCGGCTCCACCCGGGCGTCAAGGTCGCGATCGGGCCGCCGATCGAGAACGGCTTCTACTACGACTTCGAGTTCCCGGAGCCGATCCGCGAGGAGGACCTCGCCGCGATCGAGGACGAGATTCGGCGCGAACTGGCCGAGGGGCGGAGCTGGGAGCGCGTCGAGCTCGGACGCGACGAGGCGCGTGCCCGCTTCGAGGCCGAGGGCGAGCCGTACAAGACGGAGCTCGTCGACACCGCCGACGGCGACATCTCGCTCTACACGCAGGGGGACTTCACGGATCTCTGCCGCGGCCCGCACCTGCAGGACTCGAGCCCGATCAAGGCGGTGAAGCTGACCGGCCTCGCCGGCGCCTACTGGCGCGGCGACGAGCGGAACACGCAGCTGACCCGGATCTACGGCACCGCGTTCTTCACGCAGGAGGATCTCGACGCCTACCTCGAACGCCTCGAGCAGGCGCGTGCGAACGACCACCGGAGGCTCGGCCAGCAGCTCGACCTCTTCCATTTCGACGAGCGCTCGCCGGGCTCGCCGTTCTGGCACCCGAAGGGGATGGCGATCTTCAACGCGCTCGAGGACCTGCGGCGTGCGGAGAACGCCCGCCGGGGCTACTCCGAGGTGAAGACGCCGCTCATCTACGAGAAGGCGCTCTGGGTGACCTCGGGCCACTGGGAGAAGTTCCGCGAGAACATGTTCCAGATCCCGGTCGACGACGAGCACACGTACGCGATCAAGCCGATGAACTGCCCGGGTCACATGGTCCTGTTCGGCAGCCAGCTGCACAGCTATCGCGACCTCCCGATCCGCTACGCGGAGGCGGCGCCGCTCCATCGCAACGAGCTCGCCGGGACGCTGCACGGGCTGACCCGCGTGCGCTACGTCACGCAGGACGACGCGCACATCTTCTGTACGCGAGAGCAGATCGACGACGAGCTCGACGGCTGTCTCTCGTATCTGCGCTTCCTCTACGACCTCTTCGACATCGAGCCGCGTGCAGAGCTCTCGACCCGGCCGGACAACAAGCTCGGAGCGGACGAGGAGTGGGACTTCACCGAGGGCAAGCTCGTCGAGGCGCTCGAGCGTCACGCGATCGACTACTTCGTCGGGGAGGGGGAGGGGTCGTTCTACGGCCCGAAGATCGACCTCCATGCGACGGACTCGCTCGGCCGCTCCTGGCAGCTCGGCACGATCCAGCTCGATGCGCAGATGCCCGCCCGCTTCGGCCTCACCTACATGGGCGCCGACAACCACGAGCATCCCGTGTTCGTCGTGCATCGCGCGTTCTTCGGCTCGCTCGAGCGGTTCATCGGGATCCTGATCGAGCACTACGCCGGCGCGTTCCCGGTCTGGCTCGCGCCCGTGCAGGTCCGCGTCCTGCCCGTGGCGGAGCCGCACGGCGAGCCCGCGGCGGAGCTCGTACGGGCGCTCGCGCTCGCCGGGGTCCGCGCCGAGGCGGACGACCGCGCCGAGACGCTCGGCAAGCGGATCCGCGACGCCGAGCTGCAGAAGGTGCCGTACGTCGTCGTCTGGGGCGACCGCGAGACGCGCGACGCGATGGCCGTCCGCACGCGCGGCGGCGAGGGCGTCACGACTCGCTCGCTCGCCCAGCTCGTCGACGAGATCGCAGAGCACTCGCCCGCGTGAGCCGTCGGACACGGGTATGACGACCATCCCCGACGTCCGCTACGCGCGCAGCGGTGACGTCTCGATCGCGTATCAGACGGTCGGCGAGGGGCCGGTCGACCTGGTGTTCGTCTCGTTCATCGGGAACCTCAGGTGGACCTGGGAGCAACCGCTCTTCGTCCGCTTCTACGAGCGGCTTGCGTCGTTCTCGCGGCTGATCCTCTTCGACAAGCGAGGGACGGGGCTCTCCGATCGTCCGCGCACGCTGACGCTCGAAGCGCAGCTGGACGACATCCGTGCCGTGCTCGATGCCGCCGGCTCCGAGCGGACCGCGCTGCTCGGGGCCGTCCAGGGAAGCCAGATCTGCGCTCTCTTCGCCGCGACGTACCCCGAGCGGACGCAGGCGCTCCTCCTCTACCACCCCCACGTGGCGCCGGCCGACCTGCCGCCCTATGCGCTCCTTCCCGCCGAGGTCGTACGCGAGCGCTGGGGCTCGCGCGAGCTCGCGGAAGAGATGGTGCGGGGGATCCTCCCGTCGCATGCGGGCGACGAGGCGCTGCGGGCCTGGTGGACGGACTATCAGCGGTTCGCGGCGAGCCCGGCATCGGCGGCCGAGTTCTTCCGGATGCTCGCCGACACAGACGTCTCGGACGTGCTCCCGACGATCCGGGTGCCGACGCTCGTGATCCACCGCGAGGCCTGGCGCGCGGCGGCGCGTCGCGTCGCGGCGTCGATCCCCGGCGCGGCGGTCGTCGAGGTCGCCGGCGCCGACAACCCGATCTTCTCCGACGACCACGCCGTGCCCGAGATCGAGCGGTTCCTCGCGGGCCAGGCGGACACGCCGGTGCCGGACAGCGTGCTCGCGACGGTCCTCTTCACCGACATCGTCGGCTCGACCGAGCAGGCAGCGGCGCTGGGGGACCGGGAGTGGCGCGACCTCCTCACCAGGCACCACGCCGTCGTGCGGCGCGCGCTCGCGCGGTACCGGGGCCGGGAGCTCGACACCGCGGGCGACGGGTTCTTCGCCACGTTCGACGGGCCCGCACGGGCGATCCGCTGCGCGCAGGCGATCGTCGCCGACGTCGACGCGCTCGGGCTGGGGCTGCGCGCGGGGCTGCACACGGGCGAGTGCGAGGTGCACGACGGCAAGCTCGCGGGCATCGCGGTCAGCGTCGGCGCCCGCGTCGCCGCCGAGGCGCAGCGCGGCCAGGTGGTCGTGACCGGCACGGTCACGGATCTCGTCGCGGGCTCCGGCCTCGAGTTCGACGCGCTCGGCACCCGTGCGCTGAAGGGCGTGCCCGGTGAATGGCGGCTGTACGCCGTTCGCGCCTGAAGGGGCGAGTTCGTGGGCGCATGCCGTCCTCGTCGGGCAAGCTGCTACGCTCACCCCCTGCAAGCAGGAGCGGCATCGCCCCTCACCTCGCCGGCCGAGCGCCGCGCGAGGTTCAACCGAGTCGGTTCCGACGAGGGAATGCCGCCGCTGCATGCAGTGGCGTTTCCACGAATGAGGAGGATCGACTCGACTTGGTGATGAGCGTTTGAGACCGCGGCGTCGTCCCGAGGACAGGACGCGTCCCGTCGTCCAGCAGGATCGGATCAACGAGCAGATCCGCGTGCCGCGGGTCAGGCTCGTCGGCGAGGACGGGGAGCAGATCGGGATCACGGAGACGAACGAGGCGCTCGAGTACGCGTACGCGCGCAACCTCGACCTGGTCGAGGTGGCGGCGAACGCCGATCCTCCGGTCGCGCGCGTCATGGACTACGGGAAGTGGCGCTACGAGCAGGAGCAGCGGGCCAAGCAGGCGCGGAAGCACCAGTCGACGATCAACATCAAGGAGATCAAGCTCAGGCCGAAGATCGGCGACCACGACTACGAGACGAAGAAGGGTCACGTCGTCCGCTTCCTCAACCAGCGGGCGAAGGTGAAGGTGACGATCATGTTCCGCGGGCGGGAGAACCTGCACCCGGAGCGCGGTCGCACCCTCCTCATGCGTCTCGCCGAGGACGTCAAGGAGCTCGGGCTCGTCGAGCAGCAGCCGACGCTCGACGGCCGGAACATGGTCATGGTGCTGGGGCCGACGAAGAACGCAGGGGTGAAACGAGATGCCGAAAGTGAAGAGGGGCAGCGGAGCGAAGAAGCGGTTCAAGGTGACCGGCACGGGCAAGGTGCTCCGCCGTCACGCGATGAAGAGCCACAACCTGACCAAGAAGTCGTCGAAGCGGAAGCGTGACTTCGGCCGCGACCACCTGGTCGCGAAGGTCGACGTGAAGAACGTCAAGAAGCTGCTGGGGAGGTCGTAGCCGATGCCTCGCGTCAAGCGCTCCGTCCACGCGCAGAAGAAGCGCCGCAAGGTCCTCGAGCAGGCCAAGGGCTATTACGGCCGCAAGAGCACGCACTACCGCTACGCCAAGGAGCAGGTCGAGCACTCGCTCGTCTACGCGTACCGCGACCGGCGGAACAAGAAGCGGAACTTCCGCTCGCTCTGGATCGTGCGCATCAACGCCGCGGCCCGCGCGAACGGCCTCTCCTACAACCAGTTCATGCACGGCCTGAAGAACGCCGGGATCGAGCTCGACCGGAAGTCGCTCGCCGACCTCGCGGTCGCCGACCCGAAGGCGTTCGCCGCCGTGGCCGAGAAGGCCAAGGCCGCGTTGCCGCAGGACGGCGACGCGAAGGCCGCCTGAGCACCTGCCCGTTCGACACGTCCGGCGGACAACGCTTGTGTTGAAGTAACACGAGCGTTGTCGCCGACGCCTCGCTTCGTCGCGGCCGACGGACCTGCCCGGGTGCGTCTCTCTGGGAGACTGGCCGCGTGATCACCTCGCGTGACAACGCGACGCTGAAGCTCGTCCGGAAGCTCCTCGGCCAGCGCAAGCACCGCGACGAGTCGGGGCTCTTCGCCGCCGAGGGCGAGGACCTCGTCGACGCGGCGCGCGCCGCGGGCCTGGAGCCCGTCCACCTGCTCGTCGCCGGCGAGAGCGTCGAGGTGGAGCTGCTCGCCGGCGTCTCGACGCTGCCGCACCCCGCCCGCGCGATCGGCGTCTACCGGCGCGCGGACCTGCCGCAGGGGACGCGCGACACGTGCCTCGCGCTCTGGCGGCTCGTCGACCCGGGGAACGTCGGCACGCTCGTCCGCACCGCCGACGCGTTCGGCGCCGCGGTCGCACTCTCGGAAGGCTGCGCGGACCCGCTCGCGCCGAAGGCGCTGCGCGCCTCGGCCGGGGCGATCTTCCGCGTGCCGCTCCTCGGGTGGGACGACGCGCCGGGCCGCCGGGTCGCGCTCGCGGCGCACGACGGCGAGCCGATCGGCGACGCCGAGCTCGCCCCGCCGGTCACGTTCCTGCTCGGGGCCGAGCGCGCGGGGTTGCCCGGAGACGTTGCCGCGGACGCCGTCGTGACGATCCCGCTCCCGGGCGCCGCGGAGTCGCTCAACGTCGCCGCCGCGGGTGCGATCGCGCTCTACGAGGCGGCCCGGCGCTC
>DASTKY010000275.1:0-4908 GCA_035715495.1 Gaiella sp.
CGCGCTCGGCGATCTCGGGGAACACGTCCTGGCTGATCACGAGCAGCGGCGCGCCGAAGCGCCGTGCGACGAGCAGGCCGATGTCGCCGACGATCGGCGGGTCGGTCATGCAGAGAACGAGGTCGGGGCGCTCGCCGCGCAGCGCGGTGAGGACGGAGTCGGCGAGGTAGCTCCCGTAGTTCGCGGCCCGGTGGTGGAGCCGCGAGCGCTCGTAGGTCGTCGACCGCACGCGGACGATGTGCACGCCGTTCCGCGTCTCCTCGGCCGGCAGGTCGTGCCCGTGGAGGTGCCCGGTGACGACCGTGACCTCGTAGTCGGCGGCGAGGGCCTCGCAGAGCTGCGCGAGGAGCTGGGCGGTCGCCTCGATCCCGGGCCAGTAGTACTGGTTGAGGACGAGGATCCTGGGGCGGTCGCCGGCCAAGGGAGGCACGGTACAAGGTGTAGCTTGCACGCGGTGGCCGGCCGCTCACGTCGTCGCCGATGACCGACCGGCCGCTCCGGATCCTCGTCGCGAGCCCCGCGTACTGGCCCGCGCACGCGTTCGGCGGCCCGGTGGCGGTGCTGCGCGAGCTCGTCTCGCGCGTCGTCCGGGACGGGCACACGGTCGACGTCGTGACGACGACGCTGCGCGACGTCGGCGAGCGCCCCTCGCCGCGGACGCACGTCGATCTCGTGGACGGCGCGCGCGTGACGTACCTCGCGACTCCCGTCCGCTACCGGTGGATGGGCGTCACGCCGACGCTCCCGCTCGCGCTGCGGCGCGCGCAGAGGCCGGACGTGGCGCACGTCGTCGGCTTCCGCGACCCGCTCACGACCGGCGTGGCGGCGTGGTGCCGCCTCCGGGGTGTCCCGTACGTGTTCGAGCCGGTCGGCATGTTCCGGCCCCGGCTCCGCAAGGTGCGGCTCAAGCGCGCGCTCGACGCGACGCTCGGACGCGGCGTCGTCGCCGGCGCGGCGCTCGTGATCGTCTCCTCTCCGCGCGAGCGCGACGACGCGATCGCGGGCGGCGTCGAGCCCGCGCGGGTCCGCCTCCGCGGCAACGGCTTCCCGGAGCCGCCGCCGGCCACGGGCGCCGATCCCCTCGCGGGCCGCGTCCCCGCGGACGCTCCCGTGATCCTGTACGTCGGCCGGATCGCCGCCGGGAAGGGCGTCGAGTTCCTCCTCGAGGCGGCGCGGCGGCTCCCGGAGGCGCACCTCGTCCTCGCCGGGCCGGACGACCGGCACGGGACGATGGCGACGGTGCGCGCCGCGCTCGGCGAACCCGCGCTCGCCGGCCGGCTCCACGTCCTGCCCCCCACGCCCGGCCCGCCGTACGACCTCTACCGGCGCGCGACCGTCTTCGTGCTCGCCTCCGGCGGCGAGAACTTCGGGCTGGTCGCCGCCGAGGCGGCGGCCGTCGGCACGCCCGTCGTGGTCTCCGACCGCAGCGGGGTGGCCGCCTCGTTCGACGACGGCGAGGCGCTCGTCGTGCCCTACGGCCGGGAGGAGACCGTCGAGGCCGTCGGCCGCGTCGTCCGCGACGGCGCGCTCCGCGCGGCGCTCGCGGAGGGCGCCCTGCGGGCCGCGGCGCGGTCGACCTGGGACGCGGTCGCGGAGGCGCAGCTCGCGCTCTACCGCGAGGCGCTCGCGCAACGCTCGCGTTGACGTTCCACGAGCGCGGTCAGCGCCCCACGACGCGCCGCACGACGGCGAGCAGGTTCGCGAGGCTCGGCGCGTAGCCCCACCCCCGGACGAGCTCGCGCGATGCCCGGCCGGCCTCGGCGCGGAGCGCCGGGTCGTCGGCCAGGCGGCGGAGCGCCGCCGCGGCCGCCCGGTGGTCGTCGACCGGGACGAGCGCCCCGTTCCGGCCGTTCTCGAGCAGGTCGAAGGCGGCGCCGACCCGGTCGGAGAGGACGAGGGGCAGCCCGCAGGCGGCCGCCTCGTTGACGACCACGCCCCAGGGCTCGTGCCGGGAGAGGAGCGCGAACACGTCCGCGACGACGAATCGCTCGGCGATCCGGTCCCAGGCGAGGTCGGGCAGGAGGACGAGGCGGACGCCGAGCTCGCGCGCGAGCGCCTCGAGCCGACCGCGCTCCGGGCCGCTGCCCGCGAGCAGCAGGACGAGGCGCGGGTCGTTCGCCTCCGCGACGGCGCGGACGAGGGTGTCCAGCCCCTTCTCCGGGACGAGCCGCGCGACGGAGAGCACCGCCACGTCGTCGGGCCCGAGCCCCGCCTCGGCGCGCAGCTCGTCGCGGCGTCCGGCGAGCCCGTCGCAGGCGGCGCCGAACGCCTCGACGTCGATCGTGTCGGCGAAGACGGAGATCCGCTCGGGCGACACCCCGCGCGCGAGCATCGCCTCGCGGGCGAGGCGGCCCACGACGAGCACCTCCGCGGCGCCCCGCACGACCCGCGGGACGACGGCCTCCTTCACCGCGCGGCGCCACCCCGGCCGCGCGTCGCGCTCGTTGCTCTCGGTGAGCAGGACGTAGGGGACGCCGTGCCGGCGGCACCACAGGACGGAGGCCTGCGACGCGAAGGTGCTCCACCCGGACACGACGACGAGCTCCGGCCGCGCGCCGCGCAGCGCGCCGAAGACGCCGAGCGAGAGCGGGTACTCGTGGCGGAGCGCCCGGTAGAGCCCCGGCACGCGCGCCCCCTCGAGGACGACGGCCCGGTGCCGCGGCTCGCTCGCCCACGTGCGCCGCTGCACCGACGCGCCCGCGTAGAGCACGGTCAGGTCGACCTCCGGCCGCTCCGCGAGCCGGTCGAGCATCGGCGTCCGGTACGGGGCCACCTCCGGGAAGACCATCGTCAGCCGCACCGGCCCGCTCGCGTGCGAGCGCGCGAGCCACCGGGCGGCATCGTCCCGCTCGGCGCGCGCCGCACGACGCCGGCGCGTGCGCCCGAGCGCCCGGAGGGGCAGGGACGGATCGAGCCGCAGCCCCGCGCCGAGGCTCCCGCCGCGCGCGAGCGCCCAGCCGGCCGCGCGTCGGGCCTCACGGCCGCCGTGCCGCGCCTCGAACGCCGCGACCACCGCTCCCAGCGCGGCCGCGGCGTCGTCCCGGTCGCCCGTCTCGACCGGGAGCCCGGCGCCCGCGCGCCAGGCGAGCTCTGCGGCGCGACCGTCGAGCGCGGGAGCGAGCGCCGCGAGCTGACGCAGCGCGACGCGCCGCTGGCAGTCGCGCTGGAGCTCCGCCCGACGGATCGACGCCTGCGAGGGGTGCTTGCGGTAGAGGACGAGCGCCTCGCGCAGGTTGTCGCCGTCCGCGTGCTCGAGCAGCCGCGCCCAGAGGTCGAAGTCCTCGCTCTCCCCGAACGAGGTGTCGTAGCGGAGGCCGTGACGCTCGAGGACCGCGCGGTCGAGGAGGACGGTCGAGTGGAAGAACGGCGAGGAGAAGAGCGCCGCCCAGCGCACCGCGCGGGGGCCGCGCGCGAGCCGGTGCAGCGTCCCGAGCGTCCCGTCGCCGTGGAGGTCGAGCATCGCCGTGCCGACGATCGCGACGGGCGGCACGGCGCGGACCCGGCCGACCAGCCGCTCGAGCCAGGTCGGCAGCGCGACGTCGTCGGCGTCCATGCGTGCCACGTACGTCCCGCGCGCCTCGTCGAGGCCGACGTTCAGGGCGCCGGCGAGACCCAGCGGGACGTCGTTGCGGGCGACCCGGAGCCGCGCGTCCCCCACCTCGGCGAGCCGCGAGCCGGTGCTGTCGCGCGAGCCGTCGTCCACGACGACGAGCTCGAGGTCGACGAGCGTCTGGCCGAGCACGCTCTCGACGGCCTCGTCGATCGTCGCCTCCGCGTCGCGGGCGGCGAGCACGACCGACACGAGCGGGGGAGCCACGGCGGGGGTGAGGGTAGCCTGCGCCGGTGGCGGCAGCGGAGCAGCTCCGGCTCGACCTCGTCGTCGCGACCGTCGACCGCACCGACGACCTGGAGCGGCTCCTCGGCTCGCTCGCCTCGCAGACGCACACCGCTTTCCGCCTCGTCGTCGTCGACCAGAACGAGGACGCCCGCGTGACGGCGCTGCTCGCGGCCCATCCCACGCTCGCGACGCTCCACCTGCGCTCGGCGCGCGGGCTCTCGCGCGCCCGGAACGCGGCCCTGCCGCACCTCGAGGCCGACCTCGTCGCCTTCCCGGACGACGACTGCAGCTATCCGCCCGACCTCCTCGCGCGCGTGGCAGCCCGGTTCGCCGCCGACCCGGGCCTCGGGATCCTCAGCGGGCGCGCCGCCGCGGCGGACGGGGCGACCGCGGGCCGCTGGCCGTCGGAGCCGGGCACGGTGACGCGCGACACCGTCTGGCACGCGGCGAACTCCCACACGATCTTCCTCCGGAGGACCGTCCTCGAGCGCGTCGGCGCGTTCGACGAGGAGCTCGGCCTCGGCGCGGGCACGCCGTGGTCGTCGGGCGAGGAGATCGACCTGCTCGTCCGGGCGCTGAGGCTCGGCGTGCGGATGGAGTACGACCCGTCGCTCGTCGTCACGCACCCGCTGAAGGCCGTGAGCCCGGCCGAGCTCGTCGCGCTCGGGCGGCGCGACGGGGCCGGCGTCGGGTACGTGCTCGCCCGGAACGCCTACCCGGCCCGGGCCTGCGCGCGGATGCTCGTGCGTCCCTGCCTCGGAGCCGTCGCGTCGCTCGCGCTCCTCGACGGCACGCGCGCGCGGTTCCACGCGGCGACGCTCGCGGGCCGGCTCAGCGGCCTGCGGGCGGGACGAGCGCGGCGAAGATCGCCGCGTGGCGCTCCAGCCAGTCCGTGAGCGCGAACCGCTCGACCGCCCGCGCGCGCGCCCGCGCCGCGTAGGCCTCCCGGTCGGCGAGCACGGCCGACACGGCGGCGGCGAGCGCCTCGGGCGCGGGAGGCTCGTCGCGCTCGAAGCCGTCGGGATGCGGGACGCCGACGCCCGCCTCGTCGCCGACGAGCTCGACGGTGC
>DASTKY010000276.1:0-10934 GCA_035715495.1 Gaiella sp.
GAGGCGAGCAAGGTCTCCGTCGACGACGCGCTCGCGTTCGTGTCCGGCTACGTCTGCGCGAACGACGTCAGCGCGCGCGACCTGCAGTTCGGCGACAAGCAGTGGGTGCGCGGCAAGTCGCTGGACACGTTCTGCCCCGTCGGCCCCGTGGTCGTCCCGGCGTCCGAGATCCCCGATCCCCAGGCCCTGCGCCTCCGGACGATCCTCAACGGCGAGGTCGTCCAGGAGGCGACCGCCGGCGACCTGCTGTTCCCGGTCGCGTACCAGCTCGCCGACCTGAGCCGCACGATCACGCTCGAGCCCGGCGACGTCGTGCTCACCGGGACGCCGGCCAACTCCCGCCCGATGCGGCCCGGCGACGTGGTCGAGGTGGAGATCACGGGCCTCGGCAGGCTCACGAACGAGATCGTCGAGTGGGACGTCGACCTCGCCGGGCCCGGCGAGCAGCTCCAGGTCTCGGCCCAGACGCTCCACGTGGCGCTCGCCATCCCCGAGGACGAGGCGGAGCGGCGGGTCGCGGAGGGCGGCGCCTGATCCGCCTCGGCCGCATCGACCACGTCGGGCTGCGGGTCGCCGATCTCGACGAGGCCGCGGCCCGGTGGTGCCTCCAGCTCGGGCTCGTCGAGCGCGAGCGCACCGACGGCCGGGCGTTCCTCGCGTGTGACGACGAGCCGTACTCGCTGGAGCTGGTCGCCGGCGGCGAGCCGGGCTTCGACCACGTCGGGTTCGAGCTCCATGCCGGGTGCCCGCCGGAGCAGGCGACCGCCCACCTCGACGGGCTCGGCGTCGCCCACGAGGAGCGCGAGGGCTCCGTCTGGGTCGCCGACCCCGACGGCCGGGGAGTGCAGCTCCTGCCGCACCGTCCCCCGCCGGACGAGCGCGCCCGCTGGCCGCAGCACGCCCGCGCCTCGACCACCGTCCACCTCGGCGGGCCGCGGCGGCTCGGCCACGTCAACAGCCTCACCGGCGACCTGGCCGCGAACGAGGCGTTCTACGTCGACGCGCTCGGAATGCGCGTCTCCGACCGGTTGGGCGACGCGGGCGTCTGGTTCCACATCGGCCCTGAGCACCACGTGATGGCGCTCGTCGAGACCGGCGAGCCCCACTTCCACCACCTCGCCTTCGACGTCGTCGACATCGGGAAGATGCGCGACCTGCTCGACCACCTCGCCCGGCACGGCCGCTGGGTCGCCTGGGGGCCGACGCGCCACGGGATCGCCGGGAACATCGCGACGTACGTGCGGATCGTCGAGGAGCCCTGCTTCGTGGAGCTCTACTGCGACATGGAGATCCTCGCGGACGACCACCTGCCCCGCACGTACCCGGACGACCGGTACTCCTCGAACACGTGGGGGCCGCTGCCGCCGCGCTCCTACTTCCGCTTCGACCCGGTCGCCGTGGAGTCCGAGCGCGAGAGCTGGGAGACGCGCGGCCGGCTGCTGCCGCCGCCGGAGGCCGCGTGAGCCTCGAGGGCTACAGCGCCCCGCGCACTCCCGAGGGCCGCTCCTCGCTCGTCCCGTACCCGCCGTGGCACTACGTCGGCGCGTTCCTCGTCGTCGACTACTGGGCCGACCCCGAGCGCGCGGTCGCCTTCCTGCCCGAGGGGATCGAGCCCCACCCGGATCCCGGCCGCTGCGCGTTCGTCGCCGCCGACTGGCAGTCGTGCTCGGTGGGCGGCGACGAGCTCGTCGACCCGTCGCGGTCGCAGTACAAGGAGGTGTTCGTCGTCGTCAACGGGCTGCTCGACGGGGAGGAGGTCACGGTCTGCTCGTACATCTGGGTCGACCGCGACTTCGCGCTGACCCGCGGGTGGATCCAGGGCTTCCCGAAGAAGCTCGGCTCGATCTGGATCACGCGGAGCTTCGGCCTCGGCGGGCCGGCCGACCCGGGGATGGAGCCCGGTGGGCGCTTCGGCGTCACGTGCGCCGCGTACGAGCGCCGCGTCGCCGAGGCGACCGTGACGCTCGAGCAGCCGTCGGCGGGCGGCCCGTTCCACAACGCGCCGCCGATCGTCAACGTGCGCCACTTCCCGCGCCTCGCGGCCGGGCGCCACGACGAGCCCGCCGTCCACGAGCTCGTCCGCGCGGTCTCGCGCGACCGCGCGAGCTCCGAGGTGTGGGAGGGGAGCGCGACCCTCGAGCTCTTCGGCGCGGGCCACGAGGAGATCGACGCGCTCGCGCCCGTGCGGCTCGGCCGCGGCTACCGGTTCACCTTCGGCTACACCGTCGACGACCTCGAGACGGTGCGCGAGCTCGGATGAGCTTGTGTTGAAGCAACACAAGGTCGAGGTCGCAGGCGTCGAGGTCTCGACCGAGCACTTCATCGGCGGCCAGCGCGTGGGCAGCGACGCGACCTTCACCGACCTGAGCCCGATCGACGCGCAGCCGCTGGCGGAGGTCGCGCGCGGAGGCGAGCGGGAGGCGGATCTGGCACTCGCCGCGGCGACCGCCGCCTTCCCCGAGTGGGCGGCGCTCGGCGCATCGGGCCGCGCCGACGTGCTGCACCGGCTGGCCGACCTGATCGACGAGAACGTCGAGCGGCTCGCGGCGGTCGAGTGCGCCGACATGGCGATGCTGCTTCGGTCGCTCCGCGCGCGCGTGATCTCGCGGGGCGCGCGCAACTTCCGCGCCTACGCCGACCTCGCGGTCGCGCACGAGGAGCGGGTCTGGGAGTCGAACGGGACGCGGAACCGCGTCGTGCGGATGCCGAGCGGCCCCGCCGTCGTGATCACGCCCTGGAACGCGCCCTTCATGCTCTCGACCTGGAAGACCGCGCCGGCGCTCGCGGCCGGGTCCACCGTCGTCCTGAAGCCGGCCGAGTGGTCACCCCTCTCGTGCTCGCTCCTCTGCGACCTCGTCGTAGAGGCGGGGTTCCCGGCGGGCGTCTTCAACGTCGTCCAGGGGATCGGCGAGGAGGTCGGCGCGGCCCTGACGCGGCACCCGGGCGCGCGGCGCATCTCGTTCACCGGCTCGCCGGAGACGGCAGTGCACATCGGCACCGCCGCGGCCGCGAACGTCGTGCCGTTCACGGGGGAGCTCGGCGGCAAGGGCCCGTTGCTCGTCTTCGCCGACGCCGACCTCGACGCGGCCGCGCGCAAGGCGGCCGGCCAGTACGACGACGCCGGCCAGGTCTGCCTCGCCGGCACGCGCCTCCTGGTCGAGGAGAGCGTGCGCGACGCGTTCCTCGAGCGCTTCCACCGCTTCACCGACGAGCACGTGCTCGGCGACCCGCGCGACGACGCGACGACGATCTCGCCGCTGATCCACCCCGAGCACCTCGCGCGCGTCGAGGGCTTCGTCGAGCGCGCGCGCGACGCGGGCGACGAGATCGTGCGCGGCGGCCGCCGGCGCGAGGACGTCGGCCCGCTCTTCTACGACCCGACGCTCGTCGTCCCACGCGCGAACGACTCCGAGATCGTGCAGCGCGAGGTGTTCGGTCCCGTCCTCACGTTCCAGACGTTCGCCGACGAGCAGGAAGCCGTCGCGCTCGCGAACTCGACCCGGTACGGGCTCTCGGGGATCGTCTACACCGGCTCCGAGGAGCGGGCCGAGCGCGTCGGCCGCGCCGTCCGCGCGGGCACCGTCTGGGTGAACACGTTCCTCGTGCGCGACCTCACGGCGCCCTTCGGCGGCATCGGCATCTCGGGGATCGGCCGCGAGGGCGGCGACTACGCGCTCGACTTCTACTCCGACCTGAAGACGCTCCAGATACTCGACGGGACGACGTCGTGAGCACCGCCTCCGAGCTCCCGTCGCTCCGTCTCGACGCGACGCGCGAGGAGGCACTCGAGCGGGCGACGGCGATCGTCGCCGAGGCGTGGCGGAGCTTCGACCAGGCCCGGCCCGACCAACCCGAGATCGGCGCGCGGCTCCAGGCGCTCCTCCGGGCCGAGCTCCCCGAGGAGGGCTCGAGCGCGCTCGGCGCCCTCGGGGACGCCGCGCAGATGCTCGACGTCTCGCTCGCGCAGCCGCGTCCCCGCTTCTTCGCCTTCGTGGGCTCGTCGGGGCTCGAGATCGGCGTCCTCGGCGACCTGCTCGCCTCGTGCTTCGACGTCAACCTGGCGGTGTGGGCCGGCGCTGCGTCCGAGGTCGAGGACCAGGCGGTGCGGTGGGTCAGCGAGTTCATCGGCTTCCCCGCCGCGGCGGGGGCGTTCACGAGCGGCGGGACGATCTCGAACGTGACCGCGCTCGCGGCCGCGCGAGAGCGCGCGCTGCCGGGCTCGCGGCGGAGCGGCATGGGCGCGGCGCACGGGGCGCTCTACTGCTCGGCCGAGGCGCACTACTCGGTCGTCCGCGCCGCCGAGCTGCTCGGGCTCGGCTCGGACTGGGTGCGGGGGCTGCCGCAGGACGACCGCCGCCGCCTCGTGCCGGAGGCGGTCGCCGGGGCGATCGACGCCGACCGCGCGGCCGGGATCGCGCCCGTCGCGGTGGTCGCGACCGCCGGGACGACGCTGACCGGGGCGGTCGACCCGATCGAGCCGCTCGCCGACGTGTGCGCCGCCCGGGACGTCTGGCTCCACATCGACGGCGCCTACGGGCTCGCCGCGGCGACGACCTCGGCCTCCGAGCGCTTCCGCGGCCTCGAGCGCGCCGACTCGGTCACGCTGGACGCGCACAAGTGGCTCTTCCTCCCGAAGGCGTGCGGCGTCGTCCTCGTCCGGCGCCGGGAGGACCTGCACGGCGCCCTCGCGCACGAGGAGGACTACATCCCGCACGAGCGGCCGGAGCACCACATGGTCGACATCACGCTCGAGTACTCACGCCCGTTCCGGGCGCTCAAGCTCTGGCTCGCCTTCCGCGCGCACGGCGCCGGCGCGATCCGCGCGGCGATCGAGCGCAACCTGGCCCAGGCGCGGCTGCTGTACGACGAGGTGGAGCGTCACGACGACCTCGAGGCGCTCTGCGGCGAGCCCGAGCTCTCCGTCGTCCCGTTCCGGCACGTGCCGGAGGGCGTCGACGACCTCGACGAGCACAACGCGGAGCTCGTGCGGGCGCTCCAGGAGGACGGCGGCGTCTGGATCGCGCCCGCGCGCGTCGACGGGAAGGTGTGCCTGCGGCCGTGCGTCGTCAACTACCGCACGACGGACGACGACGTGAAGGCGCTCGTGGAGCTGACGCGCGAGCTGGGCGACCGGCTCGCCCGCCGCGGCGCGTAGCTCGACCCGCGAGCCCGCTCGTGCACTGCTTGGGGGGTCAGGACGTCGGTCTGTACCGCTTCCTCTTGCGGCCGGAGGCCGGCATTGCCGGCCGGGAGGCCGGGTTCGATGCTCCGTGAGCGAGCGAGAAGGAGGGGGCTCGTGGGGGAACCATGGGTTCTCCCACGTATCTAGCGCTTCTTCTTCGCGCCCTTGCCGGACTTGCGGCCGGCCGCGCCGGGGCGGTCGGAGGCGGGCTTCGTCTTGACGGGCACGCCCGCGCCGCCGTACTCCATGCGGCGGCGGATCTGGCGGTTCGCCGACTCCGGCACCTCGGTCTCCTGGCCCACGGCCGCCATGTACGCGCGCCGCTCGGCCGGGGTGAGCAGGTTGAGCATCCGCTGGGCCTGCTCCGGGGTCTTCGGCTCGCCGAACTGGCTCATCTTCTTCATCGCGGCGGCCAGGTCCGGGGTCTGGCGTTCGAGCGCGGCGATCGACGCCTTCTGGAACCACCGCTTGAAGAGCGGCACCTTCGAGAGGAACGTGATGACCGGGCGCAGGTACCGCCCGTTCTGGATCCGGCCGAGCAGCACGAGGATGCCGAGCAGGAGCGCGACGACGAGCAGGACGATGAGCGGGATCCAGACCCAGAACGGCACGGCGCGATGGTAGCCATTCGCCCGGCCGCGGACGGCCTAGAGTGGCGTGGTGGGCGGCGGGAGCAGCAGGCGTGTGCTCGTCGGTCTGGGGATCGCGCTCGCGCTCGCAGACTCGTCGGTCGTGACCCTGGCGCTGCCGGACATCCTGCGCCGGTTCGACGTCGAGATCCCGGAGGTCGCGTGGGTGCTGACCTCGTACAACCTCGTGCTCGCGTTCGCCGCGGTGCCGGCCGCGTACGTCGCCCGCCGCCGGCCCGTGCCCGTGTTCGTCCTGGGCACGCTGGTCTTCGCCGCCGCGTCGCTCGCGTGCGGCCTCGCGCCGTCCTTCGGCGTGCTCGTCGGCGCGCGCTGCGGGCAGGCGGTCGGCGGCGCGCTCCTCGTCTGCGCGGCGCTCGACCTCCTGACGGAGATCGACGGGTCGGACGCGCGCGCGGTGCGGACGTGGGCGACGGCCGGCGTGCTCGGCGCCGCGCTCGGCCCCGCCGCCGGCGGGATCCTGACGGAGACGCTCGGCTG
The DNA here is from genome assembly GCA_035715495.1 of Gaiella sp. Lineage (GTDB taxonomy): Bacteria > Actinomycetota > Thermoleophilia > Gaiellales > Gaiellaceae > Gaiella. The sequence goes on from DASTKY010000276.1 coordinate 6,310, forward strand.
GGAGTCGATCTTCCTCGTGCAGGCGCCGCTCGCGCTCGTGACGGTCGCCGCCGCGTGGCGCCTGCGCGCACGGCCGCTCGTCGTGCCCGCCGGACGCCCGAACGTCCCCGCGAACCTCGCGCTCCTGCTCGTCTCCGGGGCCCTGACGGCGGCGCTCTTCCTGCTCGTCCTGCTGCTCGTGGACGGCTGGCGGATCTCCGCCGCGGCGGCGGGCGTGATCGTCAGCGTCATGCCGGCCGCGGCGATCGCCACGTCGGCCGTCGCGCCGCGCGTCGGCAGCACACTCGTCCGCGCCGCGGCGGGTGCCCTCCTGATCGCGGGCGGGCTCGCGGCGCTCGGCGTCCTGCCCGGCTCGGACTGGCGCTGGACGATCGTCCCGCAGGTCTTCGTCGGCGCCGGCCTCGGGCTCACGCTCTCCGCGCTGACCGAGCGGGCGCTCGAGGGCCGCTCCCCCCAGGCGGTGCACGGCGGCTGGACGATCGCCGCGCGGCACGCCGGGGTCGTCGTGGGCCTCCTGCTCCTGACGCCGATCTTCACGACCGCGCTCGACCGGAACGAGGACCGCGCGCTCCGCGCCGGCGCCGCGGCGGTGCTCGACAGCGACATCCCGCCGCTCGAGAAGCTCGGCGTCGCCCAGGACGTGCTCGCCGTCGTCCGCAACGCCGACCGCGAGGTGCCCGACGTCCGGCAGGCGTTCGCCGACCGGCCCGACGACGAGCAGTACCGGACGCTCGAGGAGCGGCTCGTCGACGAGCTCGACCGCGCGGTCACCGCCGCGTTCTCCCGGCCGTTCCTGCTCGGGGCGCTGCTCGCGCTCGCCGCGCTCGTGCCCATCGCGGTCGCGGGCCGCAGCCGCCGGGTGAGCGTGTGAGGGCGCTGCCCGTCCTCGTCGCCGGGCTTCTCGCCGCGGCCCTCGTCGCGGCGTACGTCGCCTTCGGCGGGACGTCGTACGAGCCGACGCAGGTCGCCGATCCCTGCGCGCCGCGCCCGGCCCGCGAGACGGACGGCACCGGCGAGCGCATCGAGGTCGTCCTCCTCGCGGCGGCCGACGAGACCGCCTGCGCGCTCGGCGTCTCGCGTGAGGAGCTCGTGCTCGCGCTGCGCAGCGTCGACGAGCTGGACGAGCTCGCCGACAAGGAGGGGCGCTCGCGCGACGAGCTGGAGGACGCGCTGCGCGACGGGCTCGAGCGGGCCGTCGACGAGGCCGAGCAGGAGGGCCTGATCGGCGAGACGACCGCGAACGCGCTCGGCTTCGCGGCCGCCCGGCTGCCGCTCTCGCTCCTGCTCTCGGTGCTGCGCGGCGCCTCGTCCTTCCTCGACTGACCGTCGGCGCGGCCGCGTAGGGTGGGGCCGGTGAGCGCGCGGACGCGCAACCTCCTGCTCGGCGCCCTGAGCCTCGCCGTCATCGCCGTCACGTTCTTCGTCGTCCTTCCGAAGATCGCGAACTACCGCGACGTCTGGGAGGTCGTCAAGGACCTCGACCCGGTCTGGCTCGTCGCGTTCGGCCTGGGCGTCGTCCTCAACGTCGTCACGTTCGCGCCGCCGTGGATGATCACGCTCCCGGGCCTCCGCTTCGTCCAGGCGCTGCTCTTCACGCAGGCCTCGACGGCGTTCACGTACATCGCGCCGGGCGGGGGGATCGTCGGGATGGCCGGCTCCTACGGCCTGCTCCGCGCGTGGGGCTTCGAGTCGGGCCCCGTCGCACGCGCCGTCGCGCTCACGGGCGTCTGGAACCAGCTCGCGAACCTGCTGTTCCCCGTCGCGGCGGTGCTCATGCTCTCGATCGAGGAGCAGCAGGACGCCGTCCTCACGACCGCCGCGGTCGTGGGCGGGATCGTCTTCGCCGTCGCGGTCGGCATCCTCGTCCTCGTCTTCTGGAGCGAAGAGCTCGCGCGGGACATCGGCCGCGTCGCCGCCGCCGTCGTGAGCCGGTTGCTCCGGCCGCTCCACCGCGGCCCGGTCGAGGGCTGGGAGGACGGGCTCGCCGAGTTCCGCAACGAGACGGTCAAGCTCGTCCAGCGGCGCTGGTGGCTGCTGACGATCGCGACCGTCGTCGGCAACCTGGCGGTCTTCGCGATCTTCCTCATCTCGCTCCGCGCCGTCGGGATCGGGGCGAGCGAGGTGACGTGGATCGAGGCATTCGCCGGGTGGTCGCTGGCGCGCATCCTCCAGCTCATCCCGCTCACGCCGGGAGGCCTCGGCCCGGTGGAGCTCGGCCTCACGGGGATTCTCGTCGGCCTCGGCGGCCCGAACGCCGAGGTCGTCGCCGCGGTCCTCCTCTACCGCGCCTTCACGATCCTGCCGACGCTCCTGGTCGGATCGGCGACGATCATCGGCTGGCGCTGGCTCCGCCCCGACCGCGAGGAAGGAGACTCGCCGCCCGCGCTGAAACGTCCCGACGGGTGAAAGAGCAGAGCCACAAGGACGAGATGTCCGCAGCACTGCGCGGCGACTTCGCGCGCCTGCGCGACCGGGGCGTCGCGGTGGCGCTCGCTCCCACGGCGGAGAGCGCCGCGCACGAGGCGTCCGAGCCGTCCGCGTCGGCGGCGCCGGTGCTCGAGCCCGAGCGCGAGACGGCCGTCGGTCTCGAGCCTGCCGAGTCCCCGACCGTCGGCGACGAGGACGACGACGGGAGCAGGGTCGAGCCAGCGCTCGAGCGGTCCGGGTGGTTCGACCGCCTGCTCGGCCGCTAGCCGCACGCGCGACGTGGCACGCTGACGACCCGCACCGGGGAGCGTCGGCCACAGGAGGAGTCGGATGAAGCGATCGCCAACGTCGGGCACGTCTCGGAAGCCGCCCGAGCCGTCGGGAAGCCACGAGGAGATCGAGGCGTGGATGCGCCGCGTGATGCCGGATCTCCACCCGATCGTCGAGCGGGTGGACGCACTGATTCGCGACACGATCCCCGGGCTCCAGTACGCGCTCAAGTGGAAGAAGGCCTACTACGGGCTGCCCGAGCTCGGCTGGATCGTCGAGCTCGTCTCCTACGACGTCTCCGTCAACGTCGTCTTCCTCGGCGGCGCAGCCTTCGAGGCCCCGCCGCCGGAGGGAACGGGAGCCTCCCGCTACGTCAAGCTCAGGAGTCTCGAAGACGCAGATAAGCCCGAGCTGCAGGCCTGGATCGAGCAGGCGGGCCGGTTCCCCGGCTGGACGTGAGAGCCTCGGCGCGGCAGGCGAGCTCCCGTCGGCATGCGTCGATGAGCGAACGTCGCGGCCGCTAGCCTGACGCGCCCGTGAGGGCGTTTCGCAGAGTCGCGCGGCTGATCTGGGGCGACGACGTCCCGTCCGCGCTCCGCCCGGTGCTGGGCGTCTCGTTCGTCACCGCGGCCGCCGCGTCCGCGATGTGGAGCTTCATGGCGATCTGGGCCGTCGAGGAGCTCGGCGCGAAGCGCGAGCTGCCGTTCGCCCTTCTCGTCGGCGCGCTCCTCGCCATCGGCAGCGGGTTCTTCGGCGGCTACCTCTCCGACCGGATCGGACGGCGTCGGGTGCTCCTGCTGAGCCAGGGCGTGATGGTGGCCTACCCGCTCCTCTTCCTCGCGGTGGACGACCGGAAGTGGGCCGGGCTCCTCCTGCTCTCCTTCGCCGGCGTCTTCGGCGCGCTCGGCGGCTCCGTCTCCCAGGCGATGGTGGCCGACCTCGTCCCGCCCGAGCGGCACGAGTCGGCCTACGCCTCGGTGCGGGTCGCGCAGAACCTCGGCGTCGTCGTCGGGCCGCCGATCGGCGGCCTGCTCCTCGTCCTCGGCTCGTGGTCGGCGCTCTTCCCGTGCGTCGCCGTCCTCTCGGCGCTCGCGTGGCTCGTGGCGTACCGGTTCCTGCCGCGCGGCGGCGCCTACGCGCCGGAGGGGCCTCCCGAGCGCGGGTCGCTCTCCGTGATCCTCGCCGACCGGCCGTTCCTGCTCTTCCTCGGCTCGGCGATCTTCGCGTGGCTCGTCTACGTCGCCTACGAGGTCGTCCTGCCCGTGTCGCTCGTCGACGGCTTCGGCTACGACGCCTCCGCCTGGGGCTTCCTCGTGTGGATCAACCCGCTGCTCGTGACGCTGTTCCAGCTGCGACTGACACGGGCAACCGCGGGCGTCCCGCCGGCCCCGAAGCTCGTCGTCGCGCTGCTCGTGATGGGGCTGCCCTTTGCGCTCCTCGTGTGGTCGCAGAGCGTCGTTGCGGTCGTGACGGTCGTGACGGTCTTCGTGATCGGCGAGATGCTGTGGGTCCCGACCTCGCAGGCCGTCGTCGCCGACCTGGCTCCGGCCGACATCCGGGGCGCGTACATGGGAGCCTTCGGCAGCGCCCCCGCGATCGGCTTCGCGCTCTCGCCGCTGATCGGCCTGCAGGTGCGGAACAGCTTCGGCGACGACGCGACGTGGCTGATGTTCGCCGGGCTCGGCGTCGTCGCAGCCGTGCTCGGCGGGCTCGCGCTCGCGGGCGTCGGGCGGCGCCCGCGCCGAGACGCGTCTGCTCTACTGGAGACGTGAGGCAGGACGAGCGCGAGGCGCTGCTGCGGGAGGACGTCCCGCGCGCCGAGACCGCCCGCGAGCGCCGCCAGCTGGAGGCCGTCGCCGAGGACCTGAGCTCGAGCCCGCTCCGGGGGCGGCCGCTGCCGGTCCGGCTCCGCAACTTCCGGCCGGCCG
>DASTKY010000277.1:0-7249 GCA_035715495.1 Gaiella sp.
CGGCGGGGCACGCGTGTCGTTCACGCTGCCCGGCGCCGTCTAGCCGGGCTCGAGAAGAGACCGGCCTCCGATGCGCTTTCGTGCCCGTCGACGCATTGGAGGCCGGTCGGGAGCTCTCGTGGGGTGCGCGCCGTGCGCCACACCTCCGGATGCTCCGGATGAGCCGAGGGCCGCAGCGGGCTTGCGGCCTGCGCACGTCACGTTCGGCGGGACGTGCGCGCTGCATTCAGTCCGGTGGAGTCTCCTCCATGCACTCCCCCTTCATCGAAGGGCTTTCCTCCACCCTAGCTGGTCGGGCGGTCACCGGGAAGCGCGGCGCCTGCCGTGCGTCGTCCTCGGGCCCGAACCGCGAGACGTAGAACTCGGCGCGGGACAGCCCGGACGCGTCGCGCTGCCGATACGCCTCGGCTCGCGACGCGAAGGGCGAGCGACGCGTGGTCGAGCGGGCGACGCCGCGGCGGCCCGCGACGGCGTCGTCGATGCGCTCCCGCTGCCCGAGCAGGAGCGGGACGGGCAGCGCGTCGTGCGCGAACCAACCCGCGGCGACGGCCTCGGCCGGATCGGGTCGGGGCTCGCCGCCGACCTGCCCGGCCGCGAAGAGGACGACGTGCATCGACGAGTGCCAGTTCGGACGGGAGTACGTGCCGACGACGCCATGCAGCTCGACGTCGAGGCCCGTCTCCTCGCGCGTCTCGCGCAGCGCGGCCTCGGCGAGCGACTCGCCCGGGTCGACCTCGCCGCCCGGCATGCACCACACCTCGAAGTCCTCGCGCTGGAGGAGCAGGACATCGGCGCCTTTCAGCACCGCGACGTTGACCGCGAGCAGGGCTGTCACGGACCGTCGCGCCGGAGCAGCGCGACCGCCTCGGCCGCGAGCCCCTCGCCCCGGCCGGTGAAGCCAAGCCGGTCGGTCGTCGTCGCGCGCACGTTGACGACCTCCGGCGCGACGCCGAGGGCGGCTGCGAGCCGCTCGCGCATCGCGTCCCGGAACGGCGCGATCCGCGGCGTCTGCCCGATCAGGACGCAGTCGGCGTTGACCAGCGCGAAGCCGGCCCCGCGGACGTGCGCGTACGCCTCCGCCAGGAGGCCGATCGAGTCGGCGCCCCGGTACCGCTCGTCCTCGGACGGGAAGAGCCCGCCGATATCGCCGAGCCCGGCCGCCCCGAGCAGCGCGTCCGTGAGCGCATGCGCGACCACATCGCCGTCCGAATGCCCGGCGAGCCCGCGGTGGCCCGCGATCGCCACCCCGCCCAGCACCAGCGGCACGTCGTCGCCGAATGCGTGCGCGTCGACGCCGAGGCCGACCCGGAGCTCGCTCACGCGTCCTCGAACGGCAGCTCGACCGTCGGCCTCATCGCGGGTCGGACGCTAGACGATCGAGCACCGGCCCGAGCTCGGAGAGGGCGTCGATCGCGGGTACGCCCTCCGGCGTCGGCTGCAGCAGGCCCCACGGCCCGCGGCGCACGTGGACGGCCACGAGGCCCGCCTCGAGCGCCGGGAGCACGTCGTTGTCGACCCGGTCGCCGACGTAGGCGACCTCCTCGGGCTCGCGGGCGCTGAGCTCGACGAGCCGCGCGAAGAACGCGGGCTCGGGCTTGCGCGCGCCGAGGCCGGCCGAGCTCGTCACGACGTCGACGGGCAGGCCGACGGACCGAGCCCATTCCTCCATCTCCGCGCTCTGGTTGCCGGCGATCCCGACGAGGCGGCCCGCAGCCCGCATCGCCTCGAGACAGGGGATCGCGTCGGGAAAGAGGTCGCCGCGCTCGTAGCCGATCGTCGTCCACGCCTCCGGCGGACGCTCCGTGTCGAGGCGGCGCCAGAGCTCCCAGTGCTCCTCGCCCCGCTCGATCGTCGTGCCGAGCGCCGCCCAGACGACGTGCGGGCGGAGGCCGGCCGCCACCGCGACCTCGCGCCAGACCCGCTCCTCGTCGACGAGCGTCTCGCCGACGTCGAAGAACACCGCGGTGACGGCCACGCTCAGCCGCCGGCGAGCAGGCGCTCGACGAGGTCGAGGTCTGCTCGCGTGGTCACCTTCACGAGACGGGGATCTCCGGGGACGACGCCGACCGTCCCTCCCGCGCGCTCGACGAGCGAGGAGCAGTCCGTGGCGCCCGCGAGATCGCCGTCGAGCGCCGCGCGCAGGCGGTGCGCGACGAACGCCTGCGGCGTCTGCGCCGCGACGAGGCTCCCGCGGTCGAGGGTCTCGACGACGCGGTTCCCGTCGACGCGCTTGACCGTGTCGCTCGGCGGGAGGCCGGGGATCGCGCCGTCGACGCCCTCGGCGAGCAGGCCGAGGACGCGCCCGATCACCGCGTCGTCGACCAGCGGCCGCGCGGCGTCGTGCACGAGGACGACGAGCGCGTCGTCGGCGACCTCGTCGAGGGCGGCGCGGACCGACGCCGCCCGGGTCGCCCCGCCGGTGACGACGGCCGCGACCTTGGATGCGACCAGCTCCTCGGCGAGGAGGATCGCCGGCTCCTCCCACTCGGGCGGCGCGGCGACCACGATCGCGTCGACCCAGTCGGAGTTGTCGAGCCGCTCGAGGCTCTCGGCGAGCAGCGGTCGCCCCGCGAGCGCGGCGAACGCCTTCGGCCGGTCGGCCCCCAGCCGCGCGCCCGAGCCCGCGGCGACGAGGATCGCCCAGGTTCCCCCGGTCTCGCCGGCAGGACTGGGTTCCTCGTTCACCTCGGTGCGAGCTCCTGGGTCGGCGCCTGCCGGCCGGCGGAGCTCCGCGCTAGGCGGTCGCCGTCGCGGCGGTCTTCGGCTTCGCCTTGGCCCGCTTGCCCTTGGCCGGGTTCGCGAGCACCTCTTCGAGCCACTCGTGGGCCTCGTCCTCGGTCATGTCCTTCGCGTACATGAGCTCGGAGGCGAGGATCTTCTTCGCCTTGACGTACATCTGCTTCTCGCCCGTCGAGAGGCCCTTCTCGTGGTCGCGCAGCGCGAGGTTGCGGACAACCTCCGCGAGCTCGAGCACGTCACCGGTCTTCATCTTGTCCCGGTTGTGCTTGAAGCGGCGGTTCCAGTTCTTCGGCATCTCCGTCGAGCCGCCGAGCAGCACCTTGACCACGACGTCGACCATCTCCTGGTCGATGACTCCCCTGAGGCCGACCTTCTCTGCGTTGTCGACCGGCACGTTGACGGTCATCTCGTTGTGCAGGATCTTGATCGTCAGGTACTCGCGCTTCTCGCCGAGCACGAGCTTTACGTCCTTCGAGACGATCGTCCCCGCGCCATGGTGGGGGTACACGACCTTGTCGCCGACATCGAACACGCCTTGAGTCCTCCCGTTGTCCGGTCTTGTATGCGCCTGACTCACGAAAAGCGCCGGCGGGATCTGCCGGCGTGATGGCCCTATTCTACCCGAAGTCCGGCCCCGTAGACCATCCGGACGACAGCGCCGGCGCAGGCCTCATGCAGCCTCGGCAGTGTCCGTGGCGGCCCCGAGCGCGGCCGCCAGTGCCTCCCGTAGCGTCGCCGCGCGGACGACCCGCGCGTCGCCCCCGCGGACGGTGGTGCCCACCGGCGCGACGACCTCCCGCACCCCGAGCGTCGCGCACTCCTCGAGGCGTCGCTCGGCCTGCGCGGCCGGTCGCAGCCGGCCCGTCAGGCCGAGCTCGCCGAAGGCGGCGACGCTCTCCCTGAGCGGCGCTCCCCGCGCCGCGGACGCGATCGCGAGCGCAACCGCGAGGTCGGCGCCCGGCTCGTCGATCCGCACGCCACCGGCGACGTTGACGAACACGTCGGCGGAGCCGAGCGGCACGCCGCCGTGCCGGCCGAGCACTGCGACGATCATTGCGAGCCGCTTCGGGTCGACCCCCGTCGCCACGCGGCGGGGCATCGCGAGGTCGCTGCGCGAGACGAGCGCCTGGATCTCGAGGAGGAGCGGGCGCGTCCCCTCCAGGGCGACGGCGACGGCCGCGCCGATCTCGCCCGCCTCCGACCGTCCGAAGAGGCTCGACGGATCCGGGACGCCGACGAGCCCGTCCCGCGTCATCTCGAAGACCCCGAGCTCGTTCGTCGAGCCGAAGCGGTTCTTGGTCGCCCGCAGGATGCGGTGCGCGTTGTAGCGGTCGCCCTCGAACTGCAGCACGCAGTCGACGAGGTGCTCCAGCACCCGCGGGCCGGCGACCGCGCCGTCCTTCGTGACGTGGCCGACGAGGACCGTCGCGACGCCGTTCTCCTTCGCGACGCGGAGCAGCCGCGACGCTGCCTCCCGCACCTGCGCGACGGAGCCCGGCGCCGAGCCGAGCTCGCCGGCGTGGAGCGTCTGCACCGAGTCGATCACGCAGACGGTCGGCCGGGCGGTCGCGAGCGTCTCACAGACGACGTCCAGCTCGGTCTCGGCGAGGATGGCGACGTCGTCTGCGCCGCCGAGCCGCTCGGCACGGAGGCGCACCTGCGCGACCGACTCCTCGCCGGTGACGAGCAGCGCCGTCCCGCCCCCGCGGGCGATCGCGCCGAGCGCGGAGAGGAGCAGCGTGGACTTGCCGACGCCCGGCTCGCCGCCGAGCAGGACCAGCGAGGCGGGCACGAGGCCGCCGCCCAGGACGCGGTCGAGCTCCGAGATCCCGGTCGGGAGCCGGGCGGCGTCCTCGACCCGGACGTCGCCGAGGCGTTGCGGCGCCGCGGCGCGGCGCGCGACCGATCCGCCGTCCCGCCCGTGCAGCTCCTCGACGAGGGTGCCGAATGCGCCGCAGCCGGGACAGCGACCGAGCCAGCGGCCCGTCGTCGCCCCGCACTCCCCGCACGTGAACTGCACCACGACCTTGCCCATGCGCAGAGCGTAGACGAGCGGCCGGACGTCCGTCGTCTTTCTTGACAACAGCAGGACGAAGGCACCGCCTGCGCGGCGCCTATGCTCCCGTCGTGAGCCACGGTCATGCCGAGCACGCGCACGGGCACGCGCACGACCACCGCTCCGCGTCCCGCCGCGCGCTCGCCATCGTCCTCGCGCTGACGCTGGGGATGACGCTCCTCGAGATCGTCGGCGGCGTGTGGACCGGCAGCCTCGCGCTCCTCGCGGACGCCGGGCACATGTTCTCCGACACGTTCGCGATCGGGCTCGCGCTCGTCGCCGTGACGCTCGCCCGGCGGCCGTCGACCCCCCGCCGGAGCTTCGGCTATCAGCGGGCCGAGATCCTCGCGGCGTTCGTCAACGGGCTGACCCTCGTGCTGGTCAGCGGGTGGATCGTCTGGGAGGCGATCGGACGGCTCGACGACCCGCCGGAGCTGCTCGGCGGCTGGATGCTCCTCTTCGCCGCGGTCGGCCTCGTCGTCAACGCGGCCGCCGCGGTCATCCTGATCCGCTCCGGCGGCGAGGGCCTCAACGTCGAGGCGGCGCTCCGCCACGTCTTCGCCGACCTCCTCGGCTCGGCGGGCGTGCTCGTCGCGGCGGTGGTGATCGTGACGACCGGCTGGACGCTCGTCGACCCGCTGATCTCCATGGCGATCGCCGTCCTGATCGTCTCGAGCGCCTGGAGCGTGCTCCGCGACTCGACGGCGATCCTGATGGAGCAGACGCCGTCGCGAATCGACGCCGACGCGGTCGCCCGCGCGATCGTCGCCGTGCCCGGCGTGACGAGCGTCCACGACCTCCACGTCTGGACGATCACGTCCGGCTTCGACGCGCTCTCGGCGCACGTGCTCGTCGGCCGGGGCGATGACTGCCACGCGCGGCGTCGGGACGTCGAGCAGGTGCTCGCGTCGACCTTCGGGATCACGCACACGACCCTCCAGGTCGACCACGACGCCGGCGACGCGCTGATCGAGCTGCGGCGCTAGCTACTCGCCGGCCGGCTGCGTCTCGTCCGCCGGCGGCTCTTCCGAGGCCGGCGGCGTCGCCTCGGGCGGCTCCGCCGTCTGCGGCGCGGCGCGCCGCGGCGGGCCGACCTCCACGATCGCGTTCTGCGCGTCGTAGCGGACGGTGTAGTGCTCGTTCCTGAGCCGCTCCGCGCCGCGGAAGACCTCCCGGGTGTACTGGACCGTGAAGCCGGACTCGCCCGCGTCCTGCACGGTGCTGGTGGAGCCCGGCGGCAGGGACGGGTTCGAGACCGTGATCGTCCGCGGCGCGACCGGCGCGTACGGCTGCCCCGTCGTCGTCTTCACGCGACGGCCGAGCTTGCGCGAGAACATGCTGACGGTGATCGACGAGCTGGTCGCGGTGAGCTTGATCAGGAGCGCCGCCGGCCAGTCGTTCCGGAAGATCAGCTCCGGCCCGCCCCACGACACCGTGGCCTCGCGGCCCATCGGATAGCGCGAGATGTAGAACTGGTGCGCCTGGTGCGCGACGAGCTTCAGGCCGGCGAAGAAGGCGGCGTTGTAGAGGGTCGTCGCGATCTGGCTGATCCCGCCGCCGACCGCGTCCTCGAGCCTCCCGCGGTAGATCTGCGGGGCGGAGACGAACCCGTTCGCCTCCGTCCGCTTCCCGAGCGCCTCGTTGAGCGAGAAACCCGTGCGCGGCAGCAGGACCGTCCCGTCGAGCAACTCCGCGGCGCGCTGGATGTTCGTCACGCGCGGCTGGCAGCACGGGTAGTACGTCGTGAACTCCGAGACCCGCTCGCGGATGTCGAGCGCCTCCGCGTCCGCCGTCGTGAGCTCCGGCTCGGTCCGGGAGAACCAGGCGCGATGCGTCGTCGAGTCGAGGTTGTGCGTCAGCGAGCGCGCGATCCGCTCGACCGCGAGCTCCTGCCCGAAGCGCGAGGGCACGACGCGCGCCCGGGTGCCGCTGACGGTGAACGTCGCGTCGCGGGCCGGCCGCTCGAGGTCCCCGAGCCGGACGCGGAGCGAGGCGGAGAGCCCCTTCGGGTCGAGCGTGACGCCGAGGCCGCCGTCCTCGCGCCGGGTGCGGACGAGCGCCCGGAGCCGGGACGGGGTGAGCGTCGCGACGGCGTCGCCCGCGCGGACGCGGCGCGGCCCGTCGAGCAGCCGGCCGATGGTGGCCGCGGCCACCTCTGCCTCCGCGGTCGAGACGACCGGTCGCTGGGGCACGACGTCCAGGCGCAGCGAGGACGGGAGCGTGCGGAGCCCACGGCGCAGAGCACCGCGGTCGACGCCGGTGCCCGGGCGGGCCTCCACGAGGCGCAGCGCGTCGGCGCCGATCACGACCGTCGCGTCCCGCGGAGGATCGCCGAAGCGGCGGTCGAGCCGGTTCGCGAGACGCGCGGCAGGCACGGGCGCGAGCCTGAAGGAGAGCGGCACGTCGGGCCCGTCGCGCAGCCCGAGCCGCGCGAGCACGCGCGTCGCCGTGCCG
>DASTKY010000278.1:0-2259 GCA_035715495.1 Gaiella sp.
CGTCGGCCACGAGGAAGAGAGCCCGCGCCGTGCCGTCCCAGCCGGCGGCGACGACGGTCGCGCCCGACGCGTCGGCGTCGGCGAGCGCCGTGCGGAGCGCCGAGGGAAGCCCGAGCCCGCGCTCGGCGAGGAGCGACGGCCGTCCGACGACGACCGGCCGTCCCGCGACCAGTCCCTCGACGCCGCGGCCCTCGAGGTTGCGGAACCCCGCCACGGGCCGGAGCGGCGCGGCCTCGGCGGCCGCGGCGGCGATCGCGCGCGCGACCGGGTGCTCGGACGCGTGCTCGAGCGAGCCCGCCACGGCGAGCGCCTCGTCCGCATCCGCCCCGTCCGCCGCCACGACCCGGACGAGCGCCATCCGCCCCTCCGTCACCGTGCCGGTCTTGTCGAGGACGACCGTGTCGACGCGGCGCGTCGACTCGAGGATCTCTGGCCCGCGGATCAGGATCCCGAGCTGCGCGCCGCGTCCGGTGCCGACGAGCAGCGCCGTCGGCGTCGCCAGCCCGAGCGCGCACGGGCACGCGACGATCAGCACCGCGACCGCGGCGGCGAACGCCGTCGTCGCGTCGTCGAGCGCCAGCCACACGACGAGCGTGACGAGCGCGAGGCCGATCACGCGCGGCACGAACACGGCCGAGATCCGGTCGGCGAGCCGCTGCACCGGCGCCTTGCCCGACTGGGCCTCGCTCACCAGCCGCGCGATCTGCGCGAGCGCCGTCTCGCTGCCGACGCGCGTCGCGCGGACGACCAGCCGGCCCCCGACGTTGACCGTCGCGCCGGCGACGTCGTCGCCGGGCGCGACCTCGACGGGCACGCTCTCCCCGGTGAGGAGCGAGCGGTCGACGGTCGAGCTCCCCTCGACGACGACCCCGTCGGTGGCGATCTTCTCGCCGGGCCGCACGACGAAGCGCGTGCCGACGGTCAGCTCCTCGACCGGCATCGGCGTCTCGGTGCCGTCGTCGGCGAGCACGGCGGCCTCCTTCGCTCCGAGCGCCAGGAGCGCCCGCAGCGCGGCGCCGGCGCGACGCTTGGCGCGGGTCTCGACGTACCTCCCGGCGAGCACGAACGTCGTGACGACGGCCGCGACCTCGAGGTAGATCGAGCTCGCGCTCGCACTGCGGTCGAGCGAGAGGCCCGACATCGTCTCGTCGCCGGCGTCGAGGAAGAGGATCGCCACGACCGACCAGCCCCAGGCCGCGAGCGTCCCGACCGAGATCAGCGTGTCCATCGTCGCGCCCCGGTGGCGGAGGCTGCGCCAGGCCGCGTGATGGAACGGCCAGCCGCCCCAGAAGACGACCGGCGTCGCGAGCGCGAGGCTGACCCACTCCCACCCCGTGAAGCGGAGCGCGGGGATCATCGCGAGCAGCAGGACCGGAGCGGAGAGCGCGGCCGAGACGACGAGCCGCGTGCCGAGGGAGTCGCGCGGAGCCGGCGGCTCGGCGGCGCCGGACGAGGCGGGGAGCGACGCGTGGTACCCCGCCGCCTCGACGGCGGCGAGCAGCTCGTCGGTCGCGACCCGGGCGGGGTCGAACTCGACCGTCGCCTCCTCCGTCGCGAAGTTGACCGACGCCTCCACCCCCGCAAGGCCGTTCAGCTCGCGCTCCACCCGGCTCGCGCACGCAGCGCAGTGCATGCCGTCGATCGGCAGCCGGAGGCGCGTCGGAGACGTGGCGGTGGCCACGACCCGATGATACCTCCCAGGGGTATCATCGACGCTGTGGCGGAGACCGAGCGGACAGCACGCGGGTACAGCGCCGACCGGCCCGCGCTCCTCAACCGCCTGCGCCGGATCGAGGGCCAGGCGCGAGGGCTGACGCGCATGGTCGAGGAGGAGCGGTACTGCATCGACGTCCTGACCCAGATCGCCGCCGTCCGCAGCGCCCTGGACGGCGTCAGCCTCGGCCTGCTCGACGCGCATGTACGCCACTGCGTCGCGAACGGCGACCCGGCGCTCCTCGACGAGCGCGCCGACGAGCTGGCCCGGACCCTGGCGCCCCGCGCCCGGGGACGCGTCGACCCCGGCGCCTCGAGCCTCGTCGCGCGCCTGCGCGAGGTCGAGGCGCGGGTGGCGCGCGTCCACCGGATGGTCGACGACGAGCGCTACTGCATCGATGTGGTCGACGAGATCAACGCCGCCAAGCGGACGCTCGACGGCGTTGCGCTCGGGCTCGTCGACGGCCACGTCCGGTCGTGCCTGAGCTCCCCCGACGCGGGCGAGCGCGAGGCGCGGGCCGGCGAGCTGATGGCCGCCGTCGGCCG
>DASTKY010000279.1:0-3828 GCA_035715495.1 Gaiella sp.
GTCAGCGGGCTCTCGGCGAGGTGCACGGGGATCTGCGTCTCGTGGCGGACGCGCTCGTCGAGGCCCTGGAGGAGGGCGCCGCCGCCCGCGAGGACGATGCCGCGGTCCATGATGTCGGCGGCCAGCTCGGGCGGCGTCTTGTCGAGCGTCGACTTGATCGCGTCCACGATCTGGGTGACGGGCTCGTCCAGCGCGCGTCGGATCTCCTCCGAGGTGATCACGACGGTCTTCGGGAGGCCCGTCAGCATGTCGCGCCCGCGCACCTCGGCCTGGATCTCGTCGGACGAGATGATCACCGTCTTCGGCAGGCCGGTGAGCATGTCGCGCCCGCGGACCTCCGCCTGCACCTCCTCGGGCATCGGGTGCGCCGAGCCGATCTCGAGCTTGATCTCCTCGGCCGTCTGCTGGCCGACGAGCAGCTTGTAGTCCTTCTTGATGTGGTTGACGATCGCCTCGTCCATCTCGTCGCCGCCGACGCGCAGCGACTGCGAGACGACGATCCCGCCGAGCGAGATGACGGCGACCTCGGTCGTGCCGCCGCCGATGTCGACGATCATGTTCCCGGTCGGCTCGGCCACGGGCAGCCCGGCGCCGATCGCCGCTGCCATCGGCTCCTCGATCAGGTAGGCCTGGCGCGCGCCCGCGGAGAGCGTCGCCTCCTCGACCGCCCGCTTCTCGACGCCGGTCACGCCCGACGGGACGCAGACGACGACGCGCGGGTGCGCGAAGCGGTGCTGATGCACCTTCTGGATGAAGTGGCGCAGCATCTGCTCCGTCACGTCGAAGTCGGCGATGACGCCGTCCTTGAGCGGGCGGATCGCCGAGATCGAGCCCGGCGTGCGCCCGAGCATCCGCTTCGCCTCGACGCCGACCGCGTGGACGTCGCCCGTCCGCTGGTCGATCGCGACGACCGACGGCTCGGAGAGCACGATCCCGCGGCCGCGGACGTAGACCAGCGTGTTGGCGGTCCCGAGGTCGACGGCCATGTCGCGGCCGCCGAAGCCCGTCATCGAGCGGAACATTCCCATGGGAGCGATGAGTGTAGCTCCCGGCGGATTTGCAGCTTTTTTCGTCAGCCGAGCAGCGCGGGCGCCCGCCGCTCGAGCAGGTCGACGAGGAGCGCCCCGGGAAGGCCGACGACGTTGAGGTAGTCGCCCTCGACCCACTCGACGAGCCGGCCGCCGAGGCCCTGGATCGCGTAACCGCCCGCCCGGCCCTCCCACTCGCCGCTCGCGAGGTACCGGTCGAGCTCGGCGTCGCGGAGCGGCCGGAAGCGGACGCGCGTCTCGGCATGCTCGAGGTCCTCGCCCGCGTCGCTCAGCAGGCAGACGCCCGAGAGCACGACGTGCGTGCGGCCGGAGAGCTCCCGGAGCACGAGCCGTGCGTGCTCCGCGTCCCGCGGCTTCGCGTAGAGGATCCCGTCGAGGTGGACGGTCGTGTCGACGCCGAGCGTCACCTGGCCGGGCCGGTGGACGGACCGCGCCTTGCCGACGGCGTGCTCGCGGACGAGCGCGACGGGGTCCGCGTCCGGTGGATCGTGCTCCTCGTACGCCGGCGCCTCGGCGGTGAACGGCACCCGCAGCTGCTCGAGGATCGCCCGCCGCTGGGGCGAGGTCGACGCGAGGACGAGGGCGGGCGTCACCCCGGCTTCGCCGCGACCCAGATCTCCTCCGCCGGCCACTTGCGAGACCACTCCGCGGAGAACGCCGTGTAGTACGCGTGGTCGCCCGCCTCGTCGGGCGCGTAGAGCTCGACGAGGTCGACGACGTCGAAGCCGGTGCGGCGCAGGAGCCGGAACAGCTCGCCGTGCGGCAGCTGCCACTCGACGCCGATCTCGCCGGGCCACTCCATCCTCCCCATGCCCCGCTGTGGGCGACGCAGCTGCTCGCCGGGCGGGCCTTCGTCGTCGGGTGCGCAGAGCAGCGAGAGCGTGCTGTTCCGGAGGAACCAGAGCCGCCCGCCCGGCCGCAGGAGCCGATACGCCTCCGGGAGCCAGCGGTGCGGGTCGCACCAGATGCTCGCGCCGTACTCGGAAACCGCGAGGTCGAAGCTCTCCGACTCGAGCGGCACGTCCTCCGCGCTCGCCTCGACGAGCGGGAAGCGCAGCCCGAGCTCCTCCTGGCAGCGGCGCGCGGTCGCGAGCTGCGCCGGGGTGACGTCGACGCCGACCGGGCGCGCGCCCCGGCGCGCGAGCCAGGCCGAGACGTAGGCCGTGCCGCAGCCGAGCTCCACGACGTCGAGGCCGTCGACCGCGCCGAGCGTGCCGATCGCCGCCTCGGGCACGTCGAAGACGCCCCAGGTGATCTCGTCGCGCGTCCAGGCGTCGCGCGCGCGCCCGTCGGTGTGCTCCGCGTTCGCCTGCGTCCACGCCTCGCGGTTGCGACGCGCGTCCTCGGAGAGGTCGGCCACGGGCCTAGAGCAGGCCGTCGGGGAAGAACAGCCGCAGCTCGCGGCGCGCGCTCGCGGTGGAGTCCGAGCCGTGGACGACGTTCTCGGAGAGGAGCGTCGCGAAGTCGCCGCGGATCGTCCCCGGCGCGGAGTCGGCCGGGTTCGTGGCGCCCATCAGCGCCCGGACGCCGGCGATCGCGCCCTCGCCCCGCACGGCGAGCGCGAGGACCGGGCCGGAGGTGATGAACTCGACGAGCTCGCCGAAGAACGGCTTGCCCTTGTGCTCGGCGTAGTGCTCGCGGGCGAGCGCCTTCGAGACCTTCAGCAGCCGCGCCCCGCGCAGGTCGTAGCCGCGCCGCTCGAAGCGCGCGACGATCTCGCCGCAGAGCCCGCGGCCCACGCCGTCGGGCTTCACGAGCACGAGTGTGGTCTCGACCGCCATCGGGTCGGGAAGACTAGTCGGAGCGGCGCGAGCGCCGCATCCGAAGCGGCTGCAGCACGTCCTCGCCGGTGACGACGCCCGGCGGGACGGGCGTCGCGCAGTACGGGCACACCTGCCAGATCGGCTCGAGCGGGGACGCGCACTCGGCGCACGCCTGCTTGAGCCGGGTCGTGCAGACGGGGCAGACGAGGTACGACGGGTCGACGTCGCCGCGGCAGACCGGGCATCGGAGCTCGCGCTCCGCGAGCTGCTCCTCGATCGCGGCGATCTCGAGATCGCGCTCCCGCACGTCCTCGAGGTACTCCGGCGGCCGGAAGAGCATGTAGATCAGCGGCCCCAGGAACGGCGGGATCGCACCGAGCAGCGTGGCCATCGCGATCAGCCAGGGATCCTCGATCCGCCGGCGCGCGTCCTTGTAGACCCAGTAGACCGTCGCCGCCCAGAAGACGACCGCGAAGAAGATCGCCAGGTTGCGGACGACCGCCCACGTGTCGGATTCGAAGAAGGTGTCGTCGGCGGCGGCGGCGAGGAACACGCGTGTCTCCTAGAGGAGGAGCTTGCCGAGGATATACCCGACGGCAAACGCGCTCCCGACGATCGCGACGAGGACGACCGTCGCGAACCCCAGCACGGTGAGTCGCTCGCGCATGCGCCCGCGCCGCCTCACGCCGGCGCCTCGAGGTCCCCGAGCAGGTAGAGCGAGCCCGTCACGAGCACCGGCTTCCCCAGCTCGTGGCCGCGCGCGAGCGCCGCGCGGGGCTCGGGCACCGCCTCGACGTGGTCGAAGTGCGCGCCGGCCCGGGCTGCCAGCTCGGCCGCGGAGAGCGCGCGCGGGTTGGACGAGGTGCACGCGACGAACCGTCGGGCCGTCGTCGCGAGCACGCGCAGCATCGCCTCGACGTCCTTGTCCGCGAGGATCGACGCGACGACCGTGTAGTCGGCGGGCGGGAGGTGGTCGACGAGCCAGCGGACACCTTCCGGATTGTGCGCGCCGTCGC
>DASTKY010000280.1:0-5963 GCA_035715495.1 Gaiella sp.
CAGGCCGCGATCTACGCCTTCGACGTCGTCGAGCGTCGCCTCAGGCGCCTCGCGCGCCTGCCCGAGGCCGAGCCCCGGCGGCTCGGCCGCGTCGGCGTCGTCGGCGCGGGCCTGATGGCCACGCAGCTCGCGACGCTCTTCCTCCGCCGGCTCGAGGTCCCCGTCGTGCTCACGGACGTCGACGCCGAGCGCGCGCCGGCGGCCGTCGAGTCGATCCGCGGCGAGCTCGCCGGCCTCGTCGCGAAGGGCCGCCTCTCGGAGGGCAAGGCCCGGTTCCTCGGGTCGGTCGTGAGCGCGGGCGACGGGCTCGACGCCTACGCGGGCTGCGACCTCGTGCTGGAGGCGGTCTTCGAGGAGCTCGGCTTGAAGCGCGAGGTGTTCGCGGGGCTCGAGGACGTCGTCGCCCCCGAGTGCCTCCTCGTGACGAACACCTCGGCACTCTCGGTGACGGCGATGGGGGACGGGCTGCGCCGTCCCGAGCGCGTCGTCGGCCTCCACTTCTTCAACCCGGTCGCGGTCCTGCCGCTCGTCGAGGTCGTCCGAACGCCGGCGACCGACGACGCGACGCTCGTGACCGCCTGGGACGTCACGCGCCGCCTCGGCAAGCGCGGCGTCCTCGTCGACGACGCCCCGGCGTTCGTCGTGAACCGGATGCTGACGCGCCAGTCGACCGTGCTGATGCAGGCGCTCGAGAGCGGCTCGACCTTCGAGGAGACGGACGAGGCCGCGCTGAGGCTGGGGCTCCCGATGCCGCCCTCGGCGCTCCTCGCGATGGTCGGGCCGCGCGTCGCGAACCACGTGCTCGAGACGCTCCACGCCGCGTTCCCCGACCGCTTCCCGCTCTCGCCGACGCTCGCCGCGCTCGCGGACGGCGAGCTCCCCGCGCTCGAGGAGAGGGACGACCGGCCGTCGGTCGCCGAGATCCACGAGCGGATCCTCGAGGCGCTCGCCGACGAGGCGCGCCACATCCTCGAGGACGGCGTCGTCGGCACGGCGGCGGAGATCGACGCGTGCCTCATCCTCGGGGCCGGATACCCGTTCTTCCGCGGCGGGATCACGAAGCACCTCGACCAGACGGGCGTCTCGCAGCGCGTCGTCGGCCGTCCCCTCGCCGAGCTCGCTCCCGCGTAGCTCCGACGCGGAAAACGGTCGGCACGGCTTCCACCGGCCGCCGATTCGGGTAGTCTGCGGGGTGCAGCGACGCCGGCGCGGGTGGACCCCCAGCGAGCTGCCTTCCTCGAACGGTTGCGCAGGAAGAACCAGCGCAAGAACTGTGCGGCGCGTCTCGAGGCTGCTGCCCGATGCAGGAATCCACGACCATCTCGCATTCGCCTTCGGAGCACGCTCCGGAGCTCGTGCGCGCCGCGGAGCGCGCCGAGCGCTGGTTCGGCGAGCCGTTCGTCCACTCGGGCGAGGACGCGGCGGTCGCGCTGGCGCCGGGCACCGCCCGCCGCATGGCGCTCGACGACGCGATCGAGGAGATCGAGGCGGGCCTGCGCGCCCCGTCCCCGGGCTGGAAGGTGCGCTACGGCCTGATGCTCGGACTCGAGCGCGTGCTCGCCGCGGAGACGCCCGCCACCGCGTCGGGCACCTCACTGCGACGCCACCAGATCGACGCGCTCGCCGGGATGCTGACCGAGCTGATCGCCGCGACCCAGCGCAACGTCGAGGAGAACGGCAACGGCAACGGCCACGGCGCCAACGGGAGCGTCGCCGAGCTCGTCGACGAGCAGGAGGACGAGGAGGACGACGACCTCGAGCTCGTCGACGAGGAGCCGGAGGAGAACGGGTTCGCAGGGGAGGACCCCGGCGCCTCCCGCCGCTATCGCTTCCGCCACCCGACGGCCTCGGGCAAGACGATCGCCGCGGCCGGCTTCGTCGAGGCGGCCCGCGAGCTGGGCGTCCTGATCCTCACGCACCGGCGTCTCCTGGTCGACCAGTTCCGGCGCGACCTCACCACGGAGGGCTACGGGGAGCGGCTCACCGACGCGATCGAGGCGGGCAAGGAGCCGCTGCGCGCAGACCCGCTCACGATCCAGACCTACGCCTGGTTTGCCCGCCACGGCCACGAGCTCTCGCCCACCGCGTACCAGCTCGTGATCTGCGACGAGGCGCACACGGCGCTCGGCGAGAAGACCTCGGCGGCGATCCGGCGCTTCTCGGAGCCGCTCTACATCGGCATGACCGCGACGGAGGAGCTGATCGCGAAGCAGGTCTCCGACGTCTTCCCCGCCTCGGTCGACGACCTCCCGCTCACCGACGCGGCCCGGCGCGGGCTGATCGCCCCGCTCCGGTCGCTCCGCGTGCCGCCGGTCGCCGCGATCAACTCCGTCCCGATCGTCGGCGGCGACTTCGAGGAGGGCGCGCTCGCCGCCGCCCTCGACCACGTCGCGCTCAACCAGGCGGCCGCGAGCCTCTATCGCGACCGGTTCGGGTCGACCCCGGGGATCGTCTACGCGGCCGGCGTCGAGCACGCCTACAACCTCGCCCAGGAGTTCCGGGCGGCCGGGCTGCGGACGATGGCCGTCTCCGGGCGCACGCCGCCGCGGGAGCTCGCCGAGACCCTCGCGGCGTACGAGCGCGGCGAGATCAACGTCCTGATCAACGCCCAGCTGCTGGCGGAGGGCTGGAACTCGCCGCGCGCGACCGTCTGCATGCACCTCGCGCCGACGGCGTCGAAGCGCGTCTACCAGCAGCGCATCGGCCGGATCATGCGGACGCACGCACGCAAGGAGGCGGGGATCGTCGTCGACTTCGTCCCCAAGGGCGCGACGCACTCGGAGCGCGTCGTCTCGCTCCACTCCCTGCTCGACTCGGACTTCTACCGCGAGGGTGCCCGCGTCACGCCCGCCCCGCGGCGCCGCTCGGCCCGGCGCGCCCGCCGGCGCCTCTCGCCCGCGCCCTGGCTCGTGCCGGTGACGCAGGACGTCGGCCGCCGGCTCGCCGTCATCCAGCGCGAGTGGCAGCGGGTCGACCCGCGCTTCCTCGACGACGACGAGCAGCGCTTCTGGGCGACGATCGCCGGGCGCCAGATCCGGTTCGACCAGCGGGCCGAGTTCGCCCGCAAGTTCGCCGAGGGCCGCGCCGACAAGGGCGCGCTCGAGACGTTCCTCTCGGTCTGCGCCGCGGAGAACCCCAACCGCCGGCTGCGGATGACGGCGCTCGCCGACCGCGTCGCGACGCCGGTCGAGCGCGCCGACTTCGACGACCTCGTGACGCTCGTGACCCAGGCGCCGCCGTGGGAGAAGGACCGGGCCGCAGGCGTGCGGATCCTGCTCCGCGCGATCGGGGACGGCAAGGCCGCGGCGCCCGAGCAGATCCTCGGCCGCTGGACGTGGCGGCTGGCGCGCTCCGTGCGGAAGACGCTCGACCGCAAGGCGAGCCAGGAGTTCCCGGAGGCGAAGCGCCTCCTCGGCGCGGTCGCGAACTCGCGCGGCCACCGCCACGAGGAGAACGTCGGCCAGCTCGTCAAGATCGCCGCCGCGCTCCCGCTCCCCGTCGGCTCGGCGCTCCTCGCCTCGGCCGAGGGCTACACGCCGCGGGCGAACGGCCTGCTCGACCGCGCGCGCGAGGAGCTCGGCCAGATCGAGGAGATCGCCGCCGCGCTCGCCGAGAGCCTCCCGGCGCCGAAGGCGCCCGCCCGCAAGTCGCGGCGCCGCCGCCGGAAGAAGCGCACGGACGGCCCGCGCCCCGAGGCGGCCGGTGCGCAGGCCGCCGAGACGTCCGCCTCGTCCGACGGACAGGGCGACTCGGCGCCGAGCCCGGAGCCGGCCGCCGAGCCCGCGCCCCCGGCCGAGGCGTCTGCCGAGGCCTAGTCCTCGTCGGGCTCGGGCGGCTTGCGCCGCTCGCGCTCGCGGAGGAAGCGCGTCAGCTCGGCCGCGAGGGTCTCGCCGCTCGGCAGCTCGCCGCTCTCGCTGAAGGACTGGATCGTGTCGGCGCGGCGCTCGAGCTCCTCGACGTAGGCCTGCGTGTCGGGATCCGAGGCGACCGCCTCGCTCACCTGCGACTCGTACTCGTCCTCGGCGTCGTCGAGCTCCCTCGTCTCGATGGGCACGCCGACGAGGTCGGAGAGCCGGACGCAGAGCGCCTTTGCGGCCTTCGGGCTCGGCGCGAGCGAGACGTAATGCGGCACCGCCGACCAGAGGCTCACGGAGCGGAGCTGGGCCGTGCGACAGGCGTCGTGGAGGACGCCGACGATTCCCGTCGGGCCCTCGTAGCGCGAGAGCTGCAGCCCGAGCTCCTCGACGAGCTTCGGGTCGGTCGCGGCGCCGGTGACCGGCGCCGGCCGCGTGTGCGGCACGTCCGCGAGCAGCGCGCCCAGCGTCACGACGAGCTCGACGTCCAGCTCGCGCGCGAGGCCGATCACGAGGTCGGTGAACGCGCGCCAGCGGTAGTTCGGCTCGACGCCGAGCAGGATGACCGCGTCGCGGTCGGTGCCCGGGATCGACCCGTGGAAGAACACGTTCTCGGGCCACTCGATGCGCCGCGTCATGCCCTCGTCGAGGCTGACGGTCGGACGAACGGCCTGGAAGTCGACGAACGCCTCGGGGTCGATGTCGGCGAACCGCGTCGCGTCCCACTGGCGCGCGAGATAGCCCGCCGCGACGGTCGCCGCCTGCCCGCCGTCGTTCCACCCCTTGAAGGCGGTGATCATCACCGGGTTGCGCAGGCTGGGCCGCGCGTCGATGCGAAGGTCCTGAGCGATACGCCTAGCGTAACCGCAGCGGCTCGCCCACCCGCCCCACCTGACGGGCCGCGGGGGCGAGGAGGGGCTGCGGGGGGCGCCAGATCGCATGCGCGGTGGCAACCGTGAGCCCCCAGATGGCCGCGGCCAGCGTGACGTGGACGAGGACGAGGCCCCACGGGAGCGCGTTCCGGTACTGGATCTCGCCGACGAGCATCTGCAGGAGGAGCACGGCGAGGAGCACGCCTGCCAGACGCAGGACCCCGGGCGCGGAGCGCCGCGCCCGGACGAGCTGCCAGCCGACGAGCAGGAAGCCGAGGCCGAAGACCGCGGTCGCGCGGACGTGCACGTAGACCGTGTCACGGATCTCGAGCCCGAGCCGCTCGACCTGGTCGTCCGACCCCGGGTGGGGGCCGGACGCCGTCGCCACGGCGCCCGTCACGACCATCACCGCGCACCCGACCACGCCGACGACGGCGACGACCCGGAGCCACCGCGGCGCGACGGGCTCCCCGAGCCCGCGGGCGTGGCTCCACGCCTCGAGCGCGACGACGACCGCGAGCGCCACGACGACGAGCGCCAGCAGGAAGTGCGTCATCACGGCGAGCGGGTGGAGCTCGAGGATCACGGTCAGGCCGCCCAGCGGGATCTGCGCGATCGTCCCGAGGAAGGCCGCGAGCGCGGTCCGCCGGACCCACGGCGCGAGCCCTGCGACGCGGCGTGCGGCGAGCCAGGTCGCGAGAGAGGCCAGGATCCCCCCGAGCGCGACGACCCGGTTTCCGAACTCGACGATCGCGTGGAAGTCCTTCGCGGGGAACGGCGTCGAGCCGCAGCGCGGCCAGTTGTCGCAGCCGAGGCCCGAGCCGGTGAGCCGGACGAAGGCGCCGGAGGCGACGACGAGCCCCAGCATCCCGACCGCGAGGAGGGCGATCCGGAGGAACGCGTCGGGCGAGACGGGGCCGCGGAGGCGCGCGGGCAGCCTCACGCGAGCGCGACCCCCGAGCCGGCCTCGACGCGCCCGACCGCGTGGAGCGGGAGACCGGCGGCGGCGAACGTCGCCTCGACGACGGCGCGCCGCTCGGCGGGCAGCGTGATGAGCAGCCCGCCCGCCGTCTGCGGGTCGTAGGCCAGTGCCTCCAGCTCGGGCGACGCCTCGGAGACCACGTGCGGGCCGGCGAACTCGCGGTTGCGGCGGTCGCCGCCGGTGCGGACGCCAGCCGCCGCGAGCTCGAGCGCGCCCGGCAGCGCGGGCAGCGCCGCGGCGTCGAGCGCGATCCGC
>DASTKY010000281.1:0-4693 GCA_035715495.1 Gaiella sp.
CCGTGTCGGGCGCCACGAGCGCGGCGATGAGCTGCCCGCCGTCGAAGGCGAGCTCGATGCGGATCGTTTCGTCAGGCAGGGGACACCACCTCGGTCAGGACGCCGTGGACGGCGTCGGGATGGACGAAGGCGACCTGGAGCCCGAAGAGGCCGCGGCGGGGCCGCTCGTCGATCAGCTGCGCCCCGTCCCGCTCGAGCCCGGCGAGCGTCGCGCCGACGTCGTCGACCTCGTAGGCGACGTGGTGCATGCCCGGCCCGCGCTTTGCGAGGAAGCGGCCGACGGGCGTGTCGTCGCCGGTCGGCGACAGGAGCTCGATGCGCGAGGAGCCGACGAGCACGGAGGCTGCTTCGACCCCCTGGTCGGCGAGGTGGTCGCGGTGCTCGAGCGCGGCGCCGAAGAGCCGGTCGTACGTCGCGATCGCCTCGTCGAGGTCGTGCACGGCGAAGCCGAGGTGGTGGACGCCGCGCGGGCTCACGCAGCGATCGTAGTCGGACGGTCCCGCGGCGGAACGAGGACCTCGTCGACGAGGCCGTACTCGGCGGCCTCCGCCGGGTTCATGAAGCGATCGCGGTCGATGTCCTCCATGACGCGCTCGACGGAGCGACCGCTGTGCCGCGCGATCAGCTCCGCCATCTGGCGCGTCGTCGACTCGACCTCGCGCGCCGCGATCGAGATGTCGCTCGGCGCGCCCCGGAAGCCGGCGGAGCCCTGATGGATCATCAGCTTCGCGTTCGGCAGGGCGAACCGCTTGCCGGGCGCGCCCGCGCAGACGATCATCGCGGCCGCCGACATCCCCATCCCGAAGCAGATCGTCGAGACGTCCGGGCGCACGTGCTGCATCGCGTCGTAGATCGCGAGGCCGGCGTAGACCTCGCCCCCGGGGGAGTTGACGTAGAGCGCGATGTCCTTCTCCGGATCCTCGGCCTCGAGGTAGAGGAGCTGGCCGACGATGAGGTTCGCGATCTCGTCGTCCACCGGCCTGCCCAGGAAGACGATGCGGTCGCGAAGAAGCCGCGAGTAGAGGTCGAAGGCGCGCTCGGCGCGGCCGTCCGCCTCGAGCACCGTCGGGATGAGCGGCATGGGCACCCTCCTCGTCGC
This sequence comes from Gaiella sp., assembly GCA_035715495.1. Lineage (GTDB taxonomy): Bacteria > Actinomycetota > Thermoleophilia > Gaiellales > Gaiellaceae > Gaiella. The sequence goes on from DASTKY010000281.1 coordinate 1,100, forward strand.
TATCGTGCAACCGTCAGGTTGCCCATCGTACACGCAACTCGGAGGTTGCGCATGCAGATCGAGCGGGAGATCGTGCTCCCCGTCTCGCCGGACGAGGCCTGGGAGGCGCTCACCGAGCCGGAGCAGCTCGAGGAGTGGTTCGCGAACGACGTCGAGCTCGACCCCCGGCCCGGGGGGCGCGGCGTGTTCCGGTGGGACGACGGCGAGGTGCGGCGGGCGGTCGTCGAGACGGTCGAGGAGGCCGAGCGCCTGGTGCTCCGCTGGGACGACGACGGCGTCGTCGAGCTCCGGCTCGACGAGCACCCGGACGGGACGCGGGTGCACGTCCGCGAGACCGCGCCGGAGTGGGGCATCGCGCTCGAGCTCCGGGCCTGCGCCGCGTGGACGCTCGCGTAGACGCCGTCTTCGGCGCGCTCGCCGACCCGAGCCGGCTGTACCTGGTCGAGCGGCTCGCCGTGCTCGGCACGGCGACGCCGACGGAGCTCGCGGGCGAGCTGCCGATCACCCGGCAGGCCGTCACGAAGCACCTTGCGACCCTCGAGCAGGCCGGGCTCGTCTCGGGCACGCGGGAGGGGCGGAACACGGTCTACCGCCCCGACCCGCGGCCGCTGCGGGAGGCGGCCCGCTGGCTCGAGGTCGTCGGCGCGCAGTGGGACGCACGCCTGGCGGCCCTCGCGCAGCACGTCGAGCGCCGCCGCGCCTGAGTCAGCGCCGGACGACCGCGACGATCGCCGTCCGACCGTCGCCCGTCCCGAGCTCGACGGCGATCACCCGCGGATGCGCGAGCCACCGGTCGCGCCGCTCGTCCGGGCGCGGCCAGTCGACCGAGAAGTCGTCGAGCACGACGGTGGCGCCGGGGGCCGCGAGGCCGAGGACGGCGTCGGGGTCGTCCTTCGCGCGGCCGCCGTCGGCGAAGACGAGGTCGAACGGCGCGTGCGGAGCCAGCACGCTGCGCCAGTCGCCGGTCAGCACGTGCACGTCCGGATCGTCGGCGAAGAGCGCCGCGGCGGCGTCGGCCAGGACCGGGTCCGCCTCGGCCGAGAAGAGCGGCGTGCCGGGCGCGAGGGCCGCGGCGAGCCAGGCCGCCCCCGTGCCCGTGCCGGTGCCGATCTCGGCGACCCGCTCGACGCCGCGGCGCCCGGCGAGGACGTGGAGCAGCCGCCCCACCTCGTCGGTCGAGCAGCGGTCGAAGTCCAGACGTCTCGCCTCGGCCCGTGACCGTGCGACGAGCGGCGGGACTACGGGATCGACGCCGTCACCTCGTCGCTCGTGGTGAACCGGACGCCGCCGCGCCGCCACTCGTCGAGCACCGCCGCGACGCGCTCCTCGGAGAGCCCGCGCGAGGCGTCCTCCACGAACGCGACGCGGTAGCCGCGCGCGAGCAGCCCTTGTATCGCCGCGTGGTTGCAGACGTCTGTCGCGACCCCGAAGAGCAGCACCTCCGACGGGTCGAGCGCCACGACCAGCGGCTCGAGGTTGGGGTTCGAGAAGGCACTGAAGGTCTTCGTGAGGACGAGGATCTCGCGCGCCCCTTCGGCCAGGGAGGGGATCAGGCCCGGCGGGTACGGCGTGAGCGACAGCAGGAGCGGATCGCGCTGGCGGGTCGCCTCGATCTTCGCGGCCCCGTGCGTGCCGCGCAGGCAGTGCGGTGGATACGTCGACTCGTAGTCGGGGTCGTCGGAGAGCTCGGGGTCGGTCAGCTCGTGGTCGTCGACGGTCGCGAGGTGCGTCACGCCGTGCGCCTCCGCCCAGCGGACGAGCCGCCCCATCGCCGGGACCGCACCCTCCGCGCCCGGGACGGGCAGCTTGCCGTCCGCATGGACGAAGTCGACCTGCGTATCGACGTCCCAGAGGAGCGGCCGGCTCACGCGCGCACCCGCGCCGTGAGGCGGTCAGCCGGATCCCACCGACACCGAGGGGAACCACCCCCAGGGGCACCCCCGGTGCCCTGATGCCAGGCTATCGACGGAAGGCGCACGGGGTCGTGTCGACTCTGTGCCGGCTCTGCGACGACGGCGCGGTCCGGTCGGCGGCGCGGGTCACGCGACGAGCTCCAGCCGCCTGCTCGGACGGAAGCTCCGGCCCACCTTCGCCGACGGCCGGCCGTCGGTCATGACGATGTCGGCGGTGAAGTCGTTCTCGCCGCGGATCAGCGACGAGCCGACGCCGTACGCGTCGACCGGCACGCCGCGCGCCTCGAACGCCTCGATCTTCTCGACAGTGAAGCCGCCGGAGGCGACGATCCCCACCCGCTCGAAGCCGTCCTCGTCGAGGGCGGCGCGCACCTTGCGCACGAGGCGCTCGTTGACCCCCTGCGGGTCGAAGTCGCCCATCTCGCCCCAGAGCGCCCGGTCGACGAGCTGGCCCGACGTGTCGAGCCGCACGCCCCAGAGGCGCGGGCCGAGCGCGCGGGCGACGTCGAGCGCCGTCCGCACCGAGTCGTTGTCGAAGTCGACGAGGACGGTGATCCGGAAGTCCTCGGGCGCCCAGTCGGCGAACTTCGTCGCCGCGAGCACCGTGTTCCCGCCGTAGGCCGCGATCAGCGCGTGCGGCACGGTGCCGACCCCGCGACCGCCCCACCACGACGCCTGCGCGTCCGAGGTGACGCCGATCGGCGCGCCGATGACGGCGCCGGCGACGTACGCGGCATAGCCGTCACCCGTCTGCACGCGGTGGTGGTCGTGCCGCGCGGGCATGAAGATGACCGGCTTGCCGTTCGCCGCCTCCAGCACCCGGGCGGTGTTCGTCGCGATCAGCGTCCGCCGTGCCAACGTCCCGAGCACGACGGTCTCCAGGTGGGCGAAGGCCGTGTAGTCGCCCTCGACCGTCATCACCGTCTCCCACGGCTCGACGCGGTCGCCGTCGTGGAGCGCGTGGACGGTGAGGTCGTCCCAGTCCTCCGAGCAGAGCTTGAGGATCGCGATCGCCTCGTCCATCCCGCCGAGCATGGAGTGCTTGCGCTGGAAGACCTGGCTGACGACGCGCGGTCGCCGCTCGTCGTGGAGGAGCGCCGAGCGCGCGTGGTTGAAGTACGCGTCGCTGTAGTACCCGTCGCGCATCTTCTCGACGGGGAGGTCGAAGATCGCCGGGTCGAGGCGCTCGCGCGCCGTCCGCTCCGGCGTGACGCTCATGCCGCCGCGCGCTCGGCGGCGAGGCACGCCTCGAGCGCTGCGTTCGCGACCTCGAGCTGCGCCGGGCTCGGCTCGCTCGTGGAGAGCCGGCGCTGCAGCTCGGTGCCCGGGCGCGCCAGCATTCGGGACAGCGGCTTGTCCGCGTTGCGGCCCATCCAGCCGAAGACCTCGACCGCGGCGCCGACCGCGCCCAGCGCGCCGACCGCGCGCGCGGCGGTGCGGTGCCGCTTCGGGACGAGCTCGGCCGTCGCGCCGGCGACGGCGCTCGCGAGCAGCAGCGGGCCGATGAGGTGGGAGCCGCAGCGCTCGTGCTCCTTGCCCGCCGTCTCGCCGGTCTCGTACGTGCCGATGGAGACGTGCTCGGCGCCGTGGTACGAGGTCAGCTCCTCGCCGCGGAGCGCGACGAGCGCGGGAACGAGCGATGCGAGCAGCACGGCTGCCTCGCGCGGCACGACGGGAAGGG
>DASTKY010000282.1:0-2937 GCA_035715495.1 Gaiella sp.
GTCCTCCGAGGTGTGATGCCCGCCGCCTGCGGGGGCACTGCTCATGTCACCGCCCTCCTCTCGCTTGCCGAAGGAGTGCATTCACCTACTTGCATGCCTCGCGTGTCAAGGCATGCCACCGATTCTGCGGGTGTCACATGACGACGCCGACGGACTAGGATCGCGCGATGCTGACGCGCGAAGAGCTCGTCGACGCGGTCGAGTCGGGTGAGATCGACACCGTCGTCGTCGCGTTCACCGACATGCAGGGGCGCCTGCTCGGGAAGCGCCTCCACGCCGAGTTCTTCCTCGAGGAGCTCGAGGCCGAGCATCCGATGGAGGGCTGCAACTACCTCCTCGCGCTCGAGATGGACATGGATCCCGTGCCCGGCTACGAGATCGCGAGCTGGGAGCGCGGCTACGGCGACTTCGCGGTCGTCCCCGACCTCGCGACGCTGCGCCGGATCCCGTGGCTCGAGGCGACGGCGCTCGTCCTCGGCGACGTCGCCTGGCACGACGGCTCGCCGGTGCAGCCGTCCCCGCGCCAGGTGCTCCGCGCGCAGATGGAGCGGGCCGCCGCGCTCGGCTTCACGCCGATGGTCGGCTCCGAGCTCGAGTTCTACCTCCTGAGGGAGACCTTCTCCGAGGCGCACGCGAAGGGGTACCGCGACCTGACGCCGTCGGTGCCCTACATCCTCGACTACCACGTCCTCGCGACGACGTACGACGAGCCGCTCCTGCGCGCGATCCGCAACGGGATGCACGCCGCCGGGATCCGCGTCGAGACCTCCAAGGGCGAGGCGTGGCCCGGGCAGCAGGAGATCAACTTCCGCTTCTCCGACGCGGTGACGATGGCCGACAACCACGTCGTCTACAAGAACGGCGCCAAGGAGATCGCCTTCCTCCACGGCTGCTCCCTGACGTTCATGGCGAAGCCGTTCGAGGACTGGATCGGCAACTCGTGCCACATCCACTCGTCGCTCTTCCGCGGCGGCGAGGCGGCGTTCGCCACCGACGACGCGCTCTTCGACCGGTGGCTCGCCGGCCAGATCGCGTGCGCGCGGGAGCTCGCGATCTTCTTCGCGCCGACGATCAACTCGTACAAGCGCTACGCCGCCGGCAGCTGGGCGCCGACGACGCTCGCCTGGGGCCACGACAACCGCACCTGCGGGTACCGCGTCGTCGGCCACGGGAAGGCGCGCCGCGTCGAGACGCGGATCCCGGGCGGGGACGTCAACCCGTACCTCGCGTTCGCGGCGCTGATCGCGTCCGGACTCCACGGGATCGAGCAGGGGCTGGAGGCGCCGCCGGCGCTCGAGGGGAACGCGTACGAGTCCGACGCCGAGCGCTTCCCGTCGACGATGCGGGAGGCGATCGCCGCGCTCGAGGACGGGACGGTCGCGCGCGCGGCCTTCGGCGACCAGGTCGTCGACCACTACCTCAACTACGCGCGCACCGTGCAGGCGATCTTCGACCGCTTCGTCACCGACTGGGAGCGCACGCGCTACTACGAGCGCGGCTGACGACCGCGTCGCCCGACCGCGGGCGAGGCGTAGATTCTCGGCATGAGCGGACGGCCGATCATCGGGATCACCTCGTACGCCCAGCCGGCCCGCTGGGGCGCGTGGGAGCTGCCCGCGGCGCTGGTGCCGCTCTTCTACGTCGAGTCGGTCGAGCGCGCCGGCGGTCGGGCCCTGCTCGTCCCGCCCTCGGACGAGGACGTCGACGACACGCTCGACGTCCTCCACGGGATCGTCTTCTCCGGCGGCATCGACATCGACCCCGGGGCCTACGGCGCCGAGCGCCATCCGTCGACCGACCCGGCGCAGGCGCATCGCGACGCCGGCGAGCTCGCGCTCCTCACCCGGGCGCTCGAGCGCGACGTGCCGACGCTCGCGATCTGCCGCGGCTTCCAGCTCCTGAACGTCGCCCGCGGCGGCGACCTCGTCCAGCACCTGCCGGAGACGGTCGGCCACGAGGGGCACCGCGAGGAGCACGGGACGTTCTCGGAGCACGCGGTCGACGTGAAGGACGGGACGCGCCTGGCCGGGATCATCGGCACGCGCCACGACGGCGTGCAGTCGAGCCACCACCAGGGCGTCGGGCGGGTGGGGGAGGGGCTCGTCGAGACGGCCTGGGCCGAGGACGGCTCGCTCGAGGGCCTCGAGGACCCCGGGAAGCGCTTCGCCGTCGGCGTCCTCTGGCACCCGGAGATGGAGGACGACAAGCGCCTCTTCGAGGCGCTCGTCGACGAGGCCCGCCGGTACCGGGCCGAGCACGCCGGCCTCGCTACCGCGTGAGCTCCGCGGTGTCCAGCTTCACCGCGCACCTGCCGGTGCGCATCGCCTTCGGCGACGGCGCGATCCACGAGCTGCCGCGCGTGGCGGAGGGGCTCGGCGCGACGAGCGCTCTCGTCGTCGTGGAGGAGCCCGTCGCCGAGCACCTCGACGTCGCGGGCGCCCTGGTCACCGCCGAGGCGGCCGGGCTCCGGCTCGACCGCTACGTGAAGGGGCCGGGAGAGCCGACCTTCGGCCTCGCCGACGAGCTCGCCGCGCGCGTGCGCGACGCCTCGCACGACCTCGTCGTCGGCATCGGCGGCGGCTCGGCGCTCGACGTCGCGAAGGCGGCGCGCCTCGTCGCCGACCAGGGCGGCTCGGCGCTCGACTTCGCCGGCGGGACGCGGACGCCCGCGCCGCCGACGCTCCCACTCGTCCTCTGCCCGACGACGGCGGGGACCGGGAGCGAGGTCTCGGGCGCGAGCGTCCTCACCGACACGGAGCGCGACCGCAAGGTGGGCTTCGGCCACCCGAACATGCGCGCGCAGCACGCCCTCGTCGACCCGGTGCTGACGCACGGGCTCCCGTCGGCGCCGACCGCGCACTCCGGGATCGACGCGCTCGCCCAGGCGATCGGCGGCTGCACGGTGCGGAACTCGTCGCCGCTCTCGATCGCGTTCGG
>DASTKY010000283.1:0-6297 GCA_035715495.1 Gaiella sp.
GCGCCGTCGCCACCGCGCGGTTGAGCCGGACGACGGGGGTGGGCTCGAACTGCTCGAGCGCGCCGTAGAGCACCGCGATCACACCCGGATCGGTGCCCTCCGCGTGGCCGGCGGCGATCGCCGCCTGGAGCTGGTACGGCCCGGGCCGGCGCATGGCCTCCGCGCGGTCGAGCACACGCAGGCCCTCGTCGATCGCCGCCCGGTCCCACAGCGTCCGGTCCTGGTCGGCGAGGAGCACGAGCTCGCCGTTCGTCCCGCTGCGCGCCTCGCGCCGCGAGTCCTGGAGGAGCAGCAGCGCGAGCAGCCCGAACGCCTCGGGCTCGTCCGGCATCAGGACGCAGAGCAGCTTGGCGAGGCGGATCGCCTCCGCGCAGAGCTCGCGGCGCACGAGCTCGTCCCCGCTCGTCGCGGCATAGCCCTCGTTGAAGACGAGGTAGAGGACGCGGAGGACGTCGGGCAGGCGGTCGGGGAGCAGGTGATCGGGGGGCACCCGGAACGGGATGCCCGTCTCCCGCACCCGGCGCTTCGCCCGGACGAGCCGCTGCGCGAGCGTCGGCTCCGGGACGAGGAACGCGCGGGCGATCTCCGGCGTCGCGAGCCCGGCGACCTCGCGGAGCGTGAGCGCGACCCGCGCGTCGACCGCGAGCGCTGGGTGGCAGCAGGTGAAGAGGAGCGCGAGGCGCTCGTCGGGGATCGAGCTCACGTCGGCGTCCTCGTCGTCGGGAAGCTCCTGGAGGCGCGCGAGCATCTCCGCCTTGCGGGCGAACGTCCGCTCGCGACGGATCCGGTCGATGGCGCCGTTCCGGGCCGTCGCGACGATCCACGCGCCGGGGGAGCGGGGGACGCCGTCGCGCGGCCAGCGCTCGAGCGCCGTCGCAAACGCGTCCTGCACCGCGTCCTCGGCGAGCGAGAGGTCGCCGAGGACGCGGGTGAGGATCGCGACGGCACGCGGCCATTCCTCACGGAACGTCGCCTCGAGCGAGACGGTCACATCTCCACGATAGGCCTGATCTCCATCGAGCCGTACTCGGCGGCGGGCACGAGGGCCGCGATGCGGATCGCCTCGTCGAGATCGGGCAGGTCGGTGAGGAAGAGCCCGCCGATCATCTCCTTGGTCTCGGCGAACGGGCCGTCGGTGACGACGCGCTCGCCGTCGACCATCCGCACCACCCTGGCCTCGCTCGCCGCCGCGAGCTCGCGGCCCTCGACGGCCGGGTCGGCCTTCCCCATCTCCTCGAAGAGGGCGATCCACTTCGGCATCGACTCGGCGCGGCGCTGGGCCGCCTCCTCCTCGTCGATCCCCTCCCAGGACGACTGGTCGCTGTAGACGAGCAACGCGTACTTCATGTCAGGCCTCCGGGTCGACGTGGACGGGGCGCACCTCGATCGCGCCGGTCTCGACGGCGGGGATCCGCGCCGCCCAGTCCACCGCGTCGTCGAACGAGGCGCAGTCGAGAATGAAGTAGCCACCGAGCGCCTCCTTCGCCTCCGCGTAGGGGCCGTCCGTGACGAGCTGCTCGCCGTCGCGGATGCGGACCGTGGTGGCCGACCGCGTCGCCGCGAGCTCGTCGCCGCCGACGAGGACGCCCGCGGCCCGGGCCGCGTTCGCGAACTCGACGTACTTCTCGTAGCCGGCGGCGCGCTCCGCGTCGCTGGCCTCGTCCCACCGCTTCTCGTCGGTGTAGATCAGTGCGAGGTACTCCATGCCTCCTCCTGCCTCCGATTCCGTCGGTCGCAACCATGACGAACGGCGACGGGCGAAATCGACAGGTGCGGACATGTCTGCCGCGATCACTGGCCCAGGAGCCCCCATGGGGGCGTGCGAGCCCCCTTCCGGAACGATCGCACGCGACCCGTCACGGGTTCGCGCCGGAACCGTGCCGAAAGCGTGTCGGCCCGAGCCTGGGCGGGAGTAGGGTGCGGCGATGCCGACGTGGATCTCGCTCCTGCGGGCGGTGAACCTCGGGTCGCACAACAAGGTCTCGATGCCGGCGCTGCGGGAGCACCTGGCCGAGGCGGGCTTCGAGGACGTCCGGACGTACGTCCAGAGCGGCAACCTCGTGACGACCTCCGGCCACCGCACCGAGAGGGGCGTCGCGCGCGCGGTCGCGAAGGTGGTCGCCGAGCGGCACGGCGTCGACGTGCCCGTGATCGTGCGGAGCCCCGACGCCCTGGCGCGCGTCCTCGCCCTGAACCCGTTTCCCGCCGCGGCGAAGCGGCAGCCGAAGCTCGTCAGCGTCGTCTTCTTCGAGAGAGCGCTCGATCGAGCGGACGCGTTCGCGGAGCACGCGGCCTCTCTGGGCGAGGAGGTCGTCGTCGGCGGCCGCGAGCTCTACGTCTCGTACACGGCGCGCGGCGTGCACGCGAGCAAGCTCACGCCGGCGGTGCTCCGCCGGCGGCTCGGGCAGGACGGCACGGCGCGGAACTGGCGTACCGTGCAGGCGCTCGTCGACCTGACGCGCTGACTTCACCGCCCGTCGGTCATCCGCCCGAGCAGGATCCGTGCGGCCGCCTTGTCGAGGAACTCGTTGAGGTTCCCGCACTTCGGGCTCTGGACGCAGGAGGGGCAGCCCGTCCTGCACGGGCACCGCTCGAGGAGGCGGCTCGTGTCGGCGACCCACTCGGTGAAGCACGCGTAGCCGCGCTCGGCGATCCCGACGCCGCCCGCGTGGCCCTCGTAGACGAACACGGTCGGGCGGCCGGTCTGCTCGTGGACGTTCGTCGAGAGCCCGCCGATGTCCCAGCGGTCGCACATCGCGAAGAGCGGCAGGAGCGAGATCAGCGCGTGCTCGGTGGCGTGGAGCGCCGAGACGAGCGTCGGCATCGTGTCGATCCCGCCGAGGAGGCCGTCGGGCGGGGAGAACCAGACGCCCTCGGTCTCGTAGGCGGTCGCGGGCAGCTCCAGCGTCTCCGTGCCGATCACGCTCTGGTCGGCGATCGCCTTGCGCTGGTAGCCGACGACCTGCTCGGAGACCGCGAGGCGGCCGTGATGGAGCTCGACGCCGGCCACGCGCCGCGACTGCAGCGCCTCGACGATCGCGGTCGCCGTCTCCTTGCGCGCCTGCGTGTACCAGTCGACCTCGACGGGCCGGACGAGCGCGGTGTGCGTCTCGAGGTCGAGCCGGGTGACCGCGTACTGCTCGCCGAGGTGGAGGTAGACGGCGCCCTCGTGGACGGTCGAGTAGGCGCGCTCGCGCTCGGCGGTGCCGAGCACCGCGCCGGTCTCCTCGTCGACGATCACGAACGCCTGCGTGTCGCCCGAGCGCAGCGAGATGCGCGCGGCCGGTGAGTCGCGCCCGCGCCAGACGTAGCCCGCGGCGGTGTGCTCGAGCTCCGGCAGGACGGCGGCCCGCTCGAGCGCGGCCGGCCCGAGGACGCCGGCGTCGGCCTCCGTCAGCGGCCCCTCGTACGCGGCGGCGAGCACGTGGCCGTCGAGCACCCGGGGCGTCGCGGGGTCGATCAGCGCGGCCTCCGCGGTGCGGTCGAGCAGCGCCTCCGGCTCCGCCATGAAGAACTGGTCGAGGCCGTCCTCGCTCGCGATGAGCACGGCGAGCCCGCGCGTCCTCCGCCCCGCCCGCCCCCACTGCTGCCGGAGCGAGGCGACCGTGCCGGGAAAGCCGACGGAGATGGAGCAGTCGAGCGACCCGATGTCGATGCCGAGCTCGAGCGCGTCGGTCGACGTCACGCCCAGGAGCTCGCCCTCGACGAGGCGCCGCTCGATCTCGCGCCGCTGCTCGGGCGTGTAGCCCGCGCGGTAGGGCGCGAGCCGCCGCGCGGTGGCGGCGTCGAGCCGGTCGCTCGCGAACCGGTGCACGAGCTCCGCCGCCTTGCGGCTCTTCGTGAAGCAGATCGTCCGGAGGCCCCGGCCGACGAGTCCCGCCAGCAGCCGCGACGCGTCGCCGAGCGCGCTCGCGCGCGTCCCGAGCACCGGGTCGAGGAGCTCCGGGTTCCAGAGCACGACCTCGCGCGCGGCCCGCGGCGACGAGTCGTCCGCGACGACGTCCACGTCGAGGCCCGTGAGCCGCGTCGCGAGCTCGCCCGCGTTCGCGATCGTCGCCGAGGCGAGCACGAAGGCCGGGTCGGCGCCGTAGGCGAGCGCGAGCCGACGGAGGCGGCGGAGGACGTTCGCGACGTGCGAGCCGAAGATCCCCCGGTAGACGTGCGCCTCGTCGACGACGACGAGCCGGAGGTTGTGCAGCGCGTCGCCCCACCGGTCGTGGTGCGGAAGGACGCCGACGTGGAGCATGTCGGGGTTCGTCAGGATCACGTTCGCCGTGCGCCGGATGTGGGCGCGCCGCTCCACGGGGGTGTCGCCGTCGTAGATCGCGGGACGGAGCCCCGGGAGGCCGAGGCTCGCGAGCCAGCGCGCCTGGTCCTGCGCGAGGGCCTTCGTCGGGTAGAGGAAGATCGCGCGGGTCGCCGGGTCGCGGGCGACGGCGTCGAGGACGGGCAGCGAGAAGGCCAGCGACTTCCCGGACGCGGTCCCGGTGGCGACGACGACGCTCCGGCCCGCCGCGACCGCCTCCCAGGTCTCGGCCTGGTGGTCGTAGAGGCCCGCCACGCCCCGGGACGCGAGCCGCTCCGCGACGGTGGGGTCGAGCCCGGGCGGCAACGGGTGACGCCGTCCCGTCCGTGCGGGCTGCGTGCCGCGGTAGGCGACCTCGCCGGCGTCGAGGACCGCGTCCCAGGCGGCGTCGGCGCTCACGCGCCGCCGAGGACCCTGGCGACCGACTCGGCGTAGCGCCGGCGGGGCTGGGCGCCGAGGATCGTCTCCACGGGCTCGCCGGCGACGAACACGATCACGGTCGGGAGCGAGAGGACGCCGTAGCGGGAGGGCGTCCGCAGGTTGGCGTCGACGTCGAGCCGCACGAGGCGGACACGGCCCTCGTGCTCGGCCGCGAGCTCGTCGAGGATCGGCTCGATCGCCCGGCACGGCCTGCACCAGGGCGCCGTGAAGTCGACCAGCACCGGGACGTCCGCCTCGAGCACGTCCCGGGCGAAGCTCTCGTCGGTGGCGACGTGCGTCACACGCGCCCCCGCAGCGCCTTCCAGCGGAGCACGGGGACCTGCCGCATCGCCTCGAGGACGATCGCCCCGCTCATCTTCGACTCCCCGACACGGCGGTCGACGAACGTGATCGGCACCTCGACGACCGTGAAGCCCCGGCGGAGAGCGCGGTAGGTGCCCTCGATCTGGAACCCGTAGCCGCGCGCCGCGATCGCCTCGCGGTCGATCGTCTCGAGGACGACGCGCCGGAAGCACTTGAAGCCGCCCGTCAGGTCGCGCACGCCGACGCCGAGGACGAGCCGGGCGTAGAGCGAGCCGCCGCGCGAGATCAGCCGGCGGACGAGCCCCCAGTTGACGGTGCCGCCGCCGTCCACCCAGCGCGAGCCGAGCGCGAGGTCGGCGCCGTTCTCGCAGGCGGCGATCAGGCGCGGCACGTCCCGTGGGTCGTGCGAGAAGTCGCAGTCCATCTCGAGCACGAGCTCGGCGTCCGTCGCGAGCGCCTGATTGAAGCCGGCGAGGTACGCGCGGCCGATCCCCTCCTTGCGGGTGCGGTGGAGCACGTCGAGCCAGGGCAGCTCTCCCGCCAGCCGGTCGGCGAGCTCGCCCGTGCCGTCGGGCGACCCGTCGTCGATCACGAGCACGCGGTCGCGGCTCGTGTCGAGCACCTCGGCGAGGGCGCGCACGAGCGGCTCGAGGTTCTCGCGCTCCTCGTACGTCGGCACGCAGACGACCGCCCGGGTCATGCGCGGAGTCTAGGTTTGCCCGCCAAGCAGGATTCCGCGGAAGCGGAATCCTGCGGCTCGATCCCCGGCTGCGCCGGGGCAGATCCCTGAAGGCGTCGGCTTCGCCGCCGCAACGCGTTCACGGCAAGGCGCGACCCGTGCGCCTGACGCCGGGCGGTCCCGACGGGCAATATCGGATCGTGGCATCGCTCCCGCGCAACTCGGACGTCGCGGACGCGCTGGACGAGCTCGCGGACGTCTCCGAGATCCTCGGCGAGCAGGGGTTCCGCGTCCTCGCGTACCGGCGGGCTGCGACGCGTGTGCGCGACACGGCCGCGTCGGTGGCGGAGCTCGCGCTCGCGGGGACCGCGAAGGACCTGCCCGGGATCGGCGCGACGATCGAGGCGAAGGTGGTCGAGCTGGCCGAGACCGGCTCGATGTCGGCGCTCGAGAAGCGGCGCGCGGAGGTCCCGCCCGAGGTCGTCCAGTTCCTCCGCCTCCCTGGGCTCGGCCCGAAGACGGCGGCCCGCATCTGGCGGGAGCTCGGCGTGACGACGCTCGACGGCCT
>DASTKY010000284.1:0-2169 GCA_035715495.1 Gaiella sp.
GTCGCCCGAGCGCCTCGTCGCCTGCGAGGACGGCCGGGCGAGCCTCTGCCCCATCGCCGGGACCACCGAGCCGACCGAGGGCGACGTCGAGCGGCTCCTCTCGTCGGAGAAGGACCGCGCCGAGCACGTGATGCTCGTCGACCTCGGCCGGAACGACCTCTCGCGCGTCTGCCGCGCGGGCACGGTGCACGTCGCGCGCAGCATGGAGGTCGAGCGCTTCTCGCACGTGTCGCACCTCGTCTCCGAGGTGGTCGGCGAGCTGCGCGAGGGCGTCCGCCCGTTCGACGTGCTGCGCGCCTGCTTCCCGGCGGGCACCGTCAGCGGCGCGCCCAAGATCCGGGCGATGCAGCTCATCTCCGAGCTCGAGGGCTTCCGGCGCGGCCCGTATGCGGGTGCCGTCCTCTACGCGCTGCCGGACGGCACGATGGACGCATGCATCGCGCTGCGGACGATGGTGATGCGCGACGGCGTCGCCTACCTGCAGGCGGGCGCGGGGATCGTCGCGGACTCGGACCCCGCCGCGGAGCACGAGGAGTGCCTCCGCAAGCTCGCGGCCCTCGAGGCGGCGATCGACCTGGCCGAGCGTGAGGCATCCTCGTAGCGATGAAGCTCCTGATGATCGACAACTACGACTCGTTCACCTACAACCTCGTGCACCTGTTCGAGGAGCTCGGCGCCGAGGTCGTGACCGTGCGGAACGACGCGATCAGCGCCGACGAGGCGGCCGCGCTCGCGCCCGACCGGCTCGTCGTCTCCCCCGGCCCCGGCAGGCCCGCGGACGCGGGCGTCTCGATCGAGGTGATCAGGCGGCTCGGCGAGACGACGCCGACGCTCGGCGTCTGCCTCGGCCACCAGGCGATCGTCGAGGCGTACGGCGGCACGGTCGGCCGGGCGCGCGCGCTGCTCCACGGCAAGGCGAGCGTCGTCACGCACGACGGGCACGGCGTCTACCAGGGGCTTCCCGAGGAGCTCGAGGTCGGCCGGTACCACTCGCTCGCGGCGACGGCGGTGCCGGACGAGCTGACGGTCACGGCACGGACCGCCGACGGCGAGGTGATGGGCGTCCGCCACGAGCGGCTCCCCATCGAGGGCGTGCAGTTCCATCCGGAGAGCGTCCTGACGCCGCTCGGGCCGGAGCTCGCGAGGAACTTCCTGCGGTGATCGCGGACGCCCTCGCCCGGATCGCCGACGGCCGCGACCTGACGCGGGACGACGCGCGCGCGGTGATGGACGAGGTCATGCGCGGCGAGGCGACGCCGGCGCAGATCGGCGGGCTCCTCGTCGGCCTGCGCGCCAAGGGCGAGACCGTCGACGAGATCACCGGCTTCGCCGAGGCGATGCGCGAGCACGTCGTCCCGGTCAGGCCGACGCGGACGCCGCTCGTCGACGTCGTCGGGACGGGCGGCGACGGCGCCCGCACGATCAACATCTCCACCGCGGCCGCGATCGTCGCGGCCTCCGCCGGGGCGGGCGTCGCGAAGCACGGCAACCGCGCGGCGAGCTCGGCGTGCGGCTCCGCCGACGTGCTCGAGGCGCTGGGGCTCGTCCTCGAGCTCCCGCCTGAGCGCATCGCGGCGTCGATCGACGAGCACGGCTTCGGGTTCATGTTCGCCCGCGCGCACCACCCGGCGATGCGGCACGCGGCGCCCGTCCGCCAGGAGCTCGGGACGCGGACGGTGTTCAACGTCCTCGGCCCGCTCGCGAACCCCGCAGGCGCCCGCGACGGCGTCTTCGGCGTCTACGCGCCCGCGCTCGCCCGCACCTACGCGGAGGCTCTCGCCGGCCTCGGCGCGCGGCGCGCGCTCGTCGTGCACGGCGCCGGGGGCGTCGACGAGCTCACGCCGTCGGGGCCGTCGCTCGTGGTCGAGGTCAGCGACGGACGGATCACGGAATGGCAGCTCGACCCGGCCACGCTCGGGCTCGCGGCGTCCGAGCCGGCGGAGCTCCGCGGCGGCGACGCCGCCGAGAACGCGGCCGCGATCCGACGCGTCCTGGACGGCGAGCGGGGCGGCCGCCGCGACGCGATCGTCCTGAACGCCGGCGCGGCGCTCGTCGCCGCCGGCGTCGCCGAGACGTTCCAGGACGGCGTCGCGACCGCCGCCGCGGCGATCGACGACGGTGCCGCCGGCGCGGTGCTCGTGCGGCTCGTCGAGTTCTCGAACGCGGTGC
>DASTKY010000285.1:0-7881 GCA_035715495.1 Gaiella sp.
CGCCTGCGCGGCGACCGCTAGACCGTCTCGGCGGCCACGCCGTGCGCCCTCGCGTCGACGAGGCGGCGCAGTGCCTCCTGGCTCAACTGGTTCCCCGTCACCGCGGCGAGGAACGGCTCGCGAGCGAGGGTCCGCAGCACGACGCTGCCGGCAGCGGTCACCGTCGCCGTGCGTGGCCCGTCGAGGATGAGCGCGATCTCTCCGAACACGTCGTCCGGTCCGAGCTCCCGGAGCGCCTCACCGTCCCGCGTCACCGACACCCGGCCCTCGGCGATGACGTAGACGAGGTCGCCGTCGTCCCCCTGGCGCACGATCACTTCGCCGGCCCGGCCGCGCCACTCGCCCAGTGAGGCCGCGAGCCCACGCAGGGCCGCGTACGGCAGCGGGGCGAAGACGGACGTCCGCTGGAGGAGCTCGAGCTCCGCGACGCGGATTTCCGCCGCGTCGTCGATCCTCCGCAGCGGTCGCGCCGCCAGCGCCGCGAGCACGGCCAGGAAAGCGCCGGCAGCGACGAGCGCGCCGCGCGAGCCCAGCACGTCGATCGCGACCGGGGCGAGAAGGGAGCCGATCCCGACCGTCACGATGACGACGAGCTCGAACAGGCCGAAGATGCGCCCGAGCACCGGCGCGTCCGCGTTCTCCTGCATGATCGTGAACCCCGAGACGTCGAGCAGGCTGTTCGCGAGCCCCGAGAGCGCGAGGCACACGACGGCGACCCACTGCTCGGGCCAGAGGCCGAGGACGACCAGCGGGAATCCCCAGCCCGCCACCGAGAGCCCGAAGGGACGGCCGAGGCGCCCACGGCCGACGAGTGAGACTCCCGCCGCGGCGCCGACGACCCCACCCACTCCGAAGGCCGCGGAGAGGACGCCGACGCCCGACTCGCCCATTCCCAGGACGTCGATCGCGACCACGACGAGCAGGACCCCGAGTGCGCCCCGAACGAAGGCCTGCGCACCGGCGAGCCCGACGACGAGGCGAACGGGGCGATTTCTGGCGAGCGAGCGGGCCCCTTCCCGGAGCTCGTGGAGCACCCCGGTCCGCTCGGCGGGTGCCTCAAAGGACGCCGCGGGCCGCACGCCCGCGATCGCGACGAGCGAGAGGAAGGACAGGGTTGCGCACGCTCCGAACACCGCGGCGGGGCCTGAGATCGTGAGGAGCAGCGCCGCGAGCGCCGGGCCGACCAGCACGGCGGACGACTCGAACGCGAGCGCCGCGACGTTCGACGCGGCGAGCTCGCGAGGCGTGCGTGCGAGCAGCGGCGCCAGTGCCAGGTGGCTCGGACGGTGCGCTGCGAGCGGCACCGCTGCGAGCACTGCGAGGACGTAGACAACGATCGTGCTCGAGCCGGCCGCGAGCGCGACCGCGGCGCCGACGCAGGCGAGCGCCCGCACGAGATGGACGACGAGCAGGATGCGCTCGCGCCGGTAGCGGTCGCCGACGACGGCGACGAACGGCGCGACGAGCGCACTCGGCACCATGCGCGCGAACAGGACGAGCCCGACCGCCCCGGCACCGTCTGCCGCGAACGCCACGACGCTCAGCGCGACGACCGACGCCCATTCCGCGGCATGGAAGCCTCCCCACGCGAGTTGCGCCCGGCGGAGCGCGGGGTTGCGCCACAGCTCGCGCACCGCAGCCAATCGCTCTCCCACGCCGCTCACGCGGCGAACATCTCAGGGTGGTCGGGTCACGTCCAGCCGGATGCCGGTGAGACCCGCATCCGCCGGCGAACGCGCCGTTCTCAGGCAGCCGCGGCCGCGGCGGGCACCGCGAGCACCTCGCGGAGGAACTGCCCCGTGTGGGACTCCTCGACCGCGGCGACGTCCTCGGGCGTCCCCGTCGCGATCACCTCGCCGCCCGCCTCGCCCCCCTCGGGGCCGAGGTCGACGATCCAGTCGGCCTGCTTGATCACGTCGAGGTTGTGCTCGATCACGAGCACGGTGTTCCCCGCGTCGACGAGCCGCTGGAGAACCTCGAGCAGCTTCTCGATGTCGGCGAAGTGGAGCCCGGTCGTCGGCTCGTCGAGGATGTAGAGCGTCCGCCCGGTCGCGACCTTCGAGAGCTCGGCCGCGAGCTTGACGCGCTGCGCCTCACCGCCCGAGAGCGTCGTCGCGGGCTGGCCGAGGCGGATGTAGTCGAGCCCGACGTCGTGCAGCGTCTGGAGGCGCCTCCGGATCTTCGGGATCTTCGAGAAGAACTCGAGCGCCTCCTCGACGGACATCTCGAGCACGTCCGCGATCGACTTGCCCTTGAACCGCACCTCGAGCGTCTCGCGGTTGTAGCGGCGCCCGTGGCACGTCTCGCACGGGACGTAGACGTCGGGGAGGAAGTGCATCTCGATCTTGATCTGGCCGTCGCCCTTGCACGTCTCGCAGCGGCCGCCGCGGACGTTGAACGAGAACCGCCCGGGCTTGTAGCCGCGGACCTTGGCCTCGGGGGTCAGCGAGTAGAGCTCGCGGACGTGCGTGAAGAGGTCGGTGTACGTCGCCGGGTTCGACCGCGGCGTGCGGCCGATCGGCGTCTGGTCGATCTCGATCACCTTGTCGAAGCAGTCGATCCCCTCGACGTCGTCGTGCGCCCCGGGCTTCGTCCGCGTCCGGTTCAGCTTGTTCGCGAGCGCCTTGTAGACGATCTCGTTGACGAGGGTCGACTTGCCCGAGCCCGAGACGCCCGTGACGCTGACGAACTTGCCGACGGGGAAGTCGACGTCGATCCCCTTCAGGTTGTGCTCGCGCGCGCCGGTGACGCGGAAGTGGCCCCGGTCCTCCGTGCGGCGCGCGGGCACGGCGATCCGGCGCTTGCCGGAGAGGAACTCGCCCGTCACCGACCGTCGGTTCCGCATCACCTGTGCCGCGGTGCCCTCGGCGACGACCTCGCCGCCGTGCTCCCCCGCGCCCAGGCCCATGTCGACCAGCCAGTCCGCGGAGCGCATCATCTGCTCGTCGTGCTCGACCACGAGCACGGTGTTGCCGAGGTTCCGGAGCCGCTCGAGCGTCGCGATCAGCCGGCCGTTGTCCCGCTGGTGAAGCCCGATCGACGGCTCGTCGAGGATGTAGAGCACCCCGACCAGCTGCGACCCGATCTGCGTCGCGAGCCGGAGCCGCTGCGCCTCGCCGCCCGAGAGCGTGCGCGCGGCGCGGTCGAGGTTGAGGTAGCCGACGCCGACGTCGTCGAGGAAGGTGAGCCGCTCGCGCACCTCCTTGAGGATGCGGCGTCCGATCAGCTCCTCGGTCGGCGTCAGCTCGAGCTCGTCGACGAACCGGAGCGCCGCCGAGACCGAGAGCTGCGAGAACGCGTGGATCGACTTCTCGCCGACGGTGACGGCGAGCACCTCGGGCTTGAGCCGGGCGCCGTTGCAGACCGGGCACGGCCGTATCGACATGTACTCCTCGATCCGCTCGCGCTGGTGGCTCGAGTCGGTCTCGCGGTACCGCCGCTGGAGGTTCGGGACGAGCCCCTCGAACGCCATCGTGTACTGGCGCTTCCGGCCCATCCGGTTCTTGTAGGTGACGAGGAGGCGGTCGCCGTTGGTGCCGAAGAGGAACCGGTCCTGGTCCTCGCGCTCGAGGTTGCGCCACGGCGTGTGGAGGTCGATCTCGTAGCGGTCGGCGATCGCCTTGATCACCGACTCGTAGAAGCCCTGCCCGCCGAGCGACCACGGCACGAGCGCGCCCTCCTCGATCGAGAGCCCCGGGTCCGGGACGAGGAGGTCGGGGTCGATCTCGAGCTGCGAGCCGAGCCCCGTGCAGCGCGGGCAGGCGCCGTGCGGCGCGTTGAACGAGAAGATCCGCGGCTCGAGCTCCGGGAGCGAGACGCCGTGCTCGGGGCACGCGAAGTTCTCGCTGAAGAGGTGGTAGTCGCCGTCGACGACGTCGATCGCGACGAGGCCCTCGGCGAGGGAGGTCGAGGTCTCGATCGACTGCGTCAGCCGCAGCCGGAGGTCGGGCTTCATCACGAGCCGGTCGACCACGACCTCGATCGTGTGCTTGAACTTCTTGTCGAGGACGATCTCCTCCTCGAGGAGCCGCTGCTCGCCGTCGACCTTGACGCGCGTGAAGCCGTCGCGCCGGAGCTCCTCGAGCACGTCGCGGAACTCGCCCTTGCGGTCGCGCACGACCGGCGCGTTGACCGTGAACCGCGTCCCCTCGGGCAGCGCGAGGACCTGCTCGACGATCTGGTCGAGGCTCTGGCCGGCGATCGGACGCCCGCAGATCGGGCAGTGCGGCCGGCCGACGCGCGCGTAGAGGAGCCGCAGGTAGTCGTAGATCTCGGTCACGGTGCCGACGGTCGACCGCGGGTTCCGCGAGGTCGTCTTCTGGTCGATCGAGATCGCCGGCGAGAGCCCGTCGATCGAGTCGACGTCGGGCTTCTCCATCATCTGGAGGAACTGGCGCGCGTACGCGGAGAGCGACTCGACGTAGCGGCGCTGCCCCTCGGCGTAGATCGTGTCGAACGCGAGGCTCGACTTGCCCGAGCCCGAGAGGCCGGTGACGCACACGAGCGCGTTCCGCGGCAGGCGGACCGTGACGTCCTTCAGGTTGTGCTCGCGGGCGCCGTGGACGACGAGCTCTTCCGAGGGCATAGACCGTCGATCTTACCCTCCGAACAAGTGTTCGCAAAACCGCCGGAAATCGGCCCAAACCGGCGGTCTGCCGACCGCGGGCGGGCTTCCCGGCTAGGCCTTGGCGCGGCGCCAGCGGCCGAACACGAGGCCGCCGAGCGTGAACCCGAGCCCGAACGTGCCGACGGCGAACGCCCCCACGGCGAGCCCCTTCCGCCACATGGACATCTGCTGCCAGCGGCCGATCGCGTCGCGCTCCTCCTCGGTCAGCTCCTCGCCGCGACGCTGCTTCCGCAGGGCGCCGCCGGCCTGGAGACCGAGGTAGAGGTCGTCGAAGATCTCGGGCCCGTCGGACACCGAAACGAGTGTATAGCCTCGTTCGGCTCGTGCCCGAGTCGCAGCCCGACCCGCGCCCCGTCGTCGCCGCCTTCGACGTCGACGGCACCCTGACGACCCGCGACTGCGTGACGCCCTTCCTGCGCCGCGCGGGCGGCGGGCGGCTCGCACGTGCCCTCCTGGGGCGTCCGCGCGCCCTCCTCGGCGCGCTCGCGCGGCGCGACCGCGACTCGCT
Source organism: Gaiella sp. (assembly GCA_035715495.1). GTDB lineage: Bacteria > Actinomycetota > Thermoleophilia > Gaiellales > Gaiellaceae > Gaiella. Next base: position 5,136 of record DASTKY010000285.1, read on the forward strand.
CAAGGAGCTCGCCTGCGCCTCGCTCGCGGGGCTCGACGGCGAGGCGCTCGACCGTCTCGGCGAGCGGTTCGCCGACGAAGTGGCCGAGAGCCGGCTCCGGGCCGACACGACCGCCCGGCTGCGCCGCCACCGGGAGCTCGGCCACACGGTCGTCCTCGCCTCCGCGTCGCTCGACCCCTACCTCGTCCCGCTCGGCCGCCTGCTCGAGGTCGACGGCGTCGTCTGCACGGTGCTGGAGCGCGGTGCCGACGGGCGCCTGACGGGCCGACTCGTCGGCGCGAACTGCCGCGGGCCCGAGAAGGAGCGGCGCCTGCGGGAATGGCTCGCCTCGGCGGGGCTCGAGGAGGCCGAGGTATGGGCCTACGGCGACTCCGCCGGCGACGACGAGATGCTCGCCGGCGCCGACCACGCCGTGCGGGTCTCCCGAAGCGAGCTCGTCGCCGAGCCGCTCGGCTAGGATCAGGCCCCGTGCCGGACGCGCTGCGGAAGCTCCGCCTCGAGCTCGCCCAGATCGCCGACCTCGGCGTCGCCGCACGGGCGCTCGAGTGGGACCAGCTCGTGATGATGCCCGAGGCCGGCGCCTCGACGAGGCCCGACACCCTCGCGACGCTCCAGCGGCTCGGGCACGAGCTCTTCGTCCGCGACGAGATCGGCGAGCTGCTCGAGTCGCTCGAGCCCGGCGTCGCCGACCTCGACCCCGAGTCGGACGACGCCTGCCTCGTCGCCGTCACGCGCCGCGACTGGGACAAGGCGCGCAGGATCCCGTCCGAGCTCACCGCCGAGATGACGAAGCTCGCCTCCGAGGGGATGGACGCGTGGGCGACGGCCCGCGCGAACGACGACTTCGCGAGCTTCCAGCCGCTGCTCGACCGCACGCTGGAGCTCAAGCATCGGTACGTCGACTGCTTCCCCGACACGGGCGACCGGTACGACCCGCTGCTCGACGACTTCGAGCCCGGGATGCGCACGGACGAGGTGCGATCCGTGTTCGACACGCTCCGGCCCGCGCTGCAGGAGCTCGTCCGGGCGGCGCCCGACGACGGCCCCGAGCCGTTCCTGACCGGCCCGTACGACCGCGACGTCCAGCACGAGCTCTCGGTCGCGGTCGCACGCGCGTACGGCGCGTCCGAGCGGTACTTCCGGCTCGACCCGACCGTGCACCCGTTCTGCATGTCGCTCTCGACCCGGGACGTCCGGCTGACGACCCGCTACGCGGTGGACGACCTGCACGGCAACTCGCTCTTCTCGACGATGCACGAGGTCGGGCACGGGCTCTACGAGCACGGCGGCGACGAGGCGCTCGACCGGACGCCGCTCGCGACCGGCTGCTCGTCCGCCCTCCACGAGTCGCAGAGCCGCCTCTGGGAGAACGTGATCGGACGCTCGCTCCCGTTCTGGCGCTGGTTCTACCCCCGGTTCCGCGACGGGTTCGCAAACGTCCTCGCGGACGTGTCGCTCGAGCAGTTCCACCGGGCGATCAACCGGGCACAGCCGTCCCTGATCCGCGTCGACGCGGACGAGACGACGTACGGCCTCCACATCATCCTCCGCTTCGAGCTCGAGCAGGAGCTGCTCTCCGGCTCGCTCGCCACCTCGGATCTCCCCGAGGCGTGGAACGCGAAGTTCGAGGAGCTCCTGGGGATCCGGCCGCCGAACGACCAGCTCGGCTGCCTCCAGGACGTCCACTGGTCGGGCGGCATGTTCGGGTACTTCCCGACGTACCAGCTCGGCAACGTCCTCTCCGTCCAGATCTGGGAGCGGCTGCTCGCCGACCTCCCGGACGCGTACGAGCAGGTCGAGCAGGGCTCGTTCGGCGAGATCTACGAGTGGCTGCGCGAGCGCCTCTACCGGCACGGGCGCAAGTTCACGCCGCGCGAGACGATCGAGCGGGTCGCCGGCGGCCCGATCGACCCCGAGCCGTACCTCCGCTACCTGGCGGAGAAGAACGCCTCGCTCGCGCCCGCCTAGGCTCAGCCGGTGTTGCGGAGCGCGGCCGCGATCCCCGCGATCGAGCGGAGCAGCGGCCGCAGCGCGCGCTCGTCGCCTGCGCGCCGCCGCCCGAGCAGCTCGACCTGGATCGCGTTCATCGGGTCGACGTAGGGGTTCCGGAGCCGGATCGACTGCTGGAGCACGGGGTGGCGGTCGAGCAGCTCGCGCGCCTCGACCACCTCGAGGATCGCCTCGCGCGCCCGCTCGTGCTCGGCGCGCAGCGTGCCGAAGACCCGCTCGGCGAGGCGGTCGTCGTCCACGAGGGAGAGATACCCCTCCGCGATCCCCATGCTCGTCTTCGCGAGCGACATCTCGACGCTCTCGACGAGCGCGGCGAAGAAGGGCCAGCCGCGATACAGGCGCCGGAGCTCCTCGACCGGAGCGGCTGCGAAGCCGGCGCCCACGCCGAGCCAGGCGGGGGCGATGCACCGCGTCTGCGTCCACGAGAAGACCCACGGGATCGCGCGCAGGGCGGCGAGCTCGTCCCGGCCGGCCGCCTCCGGCCGTGACACCGGGCGCGACCCGAGGTCGAGCAGCGCGAGCTCGTCGAGCGGCGTGAAGGCGCGCAGGAAGCGGGGAAAGCCGTCGTCCTCCCACACGACCTCGCGGTAGAGCGCGTGCGCGGCCAGCGAGACCGTCTCGATCGTCTCGCGCGCTCCGTCGGGCGCCTCTCGCACGACCCGGTTCGGGAAGGCCGTCAGGAGCGTGCCCGCGAGCGCGGCCTCGAGGTTGCGCAGCGCGAGCCCCGGCAGGCCGT
>DASTKY010000286.1:0-3435 GCA_035715495.1 Gaiella sp.
CACGAGTCTAGTGAGCGCGGCGGCACGCGGGCCGGCGCCACCGCCGGGGGTGCACGTCGGCTACCATGGCGCGTCGCATGTCCAGGGTCTGCGCCATCTGCGGGAAGAAGCCCTCGACCGGGAACTCCCGGTCGCACTCGATGGTCGCCACGAAGCGCCGCTTCAACCCGAACCTGCAGCGCGTCCGGCTCGTGCTCGACGGCAAGCCCACGCGCGACTACGTCTGCACGCGCTGCCTCAAGGCCGGCAAGGTCGTCAAGGCGGTCTGACCGCCCGGGCCGCGCCTAGCGCGCGGCCGCGGTGCGCAGGTTCGCGAAGAGGTCGGCCATCTCGAGCGCGGTCCGCACCGCCTCCGCGCCCTTCGAGATGCGCGGCTCCGCCTGGTCGAGCCGCTCGAGCGTGAGGACGCCGAACGCGACCGGGACGCCCGTCTCGATCGCCGCCAGCTGGAGCCCCGAGGCCGCCTCGCCCGCGACGTAGTCGAAGTGCGGCGTGTCGCCGCGGATGACGCACCCGAGCGCGACGATGCACGCGAACCGGCGGGTCTTCGCGAGCGCCATCGCCGCGAGCGGCAGCTCGAAGGCGCCGGGCACGGGCATGACGGTGATGGAGCTCTCGTCGACCCCGCGGACCGAGAGCTCGTCGAGCGCCGAGGAGAGCAGCGGGCCGGTGATCTCGCCGTTGAACCGGCTCACGACGATGCCGACGGCGCGGCGCCTGCCGTTCGGCTCGCCCTCGAGCACCGGGTAGCCCGGCGGCACGACCAGCGCGGCGGGCGCGTGCTCGGCGCTCGCCTCGGCGGGCTCCCACGCCGTGCGGGCGGGCGTCTCGTCCGCCACGGGCTCGTCGGGCGCCACCGCGGGGGTGGGCTCGGGCTCGACGGGCGCGGGAGCCGTCGGCGCTGCGGTACCGAGCGCCTCGTCCGACTCCGGCTCGTCCGCCGGGAGCTGGACCTCGTCGCCGGGCCAGTCGCCGAGCACGTTCTCGCTCGCGCGCTCGAGGTCTGGCTCGGGGGCGCTCGTCGCGGCACCCTCCTCGTCGCGGCGGTCCATGTCGTCCATCGAGCTCATTCTCGCTCAGCCGTCGGAAGGCTCGTAGCGCTGGTCCTGGTGGTGCAGCGGCCCGCCGAGCAGGTGGCCGAGCTTCTCGCGCTTCGTCTCGAGGTAGCTGCGGTTGTCGGCGTTGGGCTCGACCTCGATCGGCTCCTGCGAGACGACGGTGAGCCCGAAGCCGCTGATGCCGGAGATCTTGCGCGGGTTGTTCGTCAGCACGCGGATCGAGGTGAGGCCGAGGTCCGAGAGGATCTGTGAGCCGATGCCGTACTCGCGCGCGTCGGCCTTGAAGCCGAGCTCGACGTTCGCCTCGACGGTGTCGCGGCCCTGCTCCTGGAGCTCGTAGGCCCGGAGCTTGTTGAGCAGGCCGATCCCGCGCCCCTCCTGCGCGAGGTAGAGCAGCACCCCGCGCCCCTCCTCCTCGATCCGCGCGAGCGCCCGCTCGAGCTGCTCGCCGCAGTCGCAGCGGCGCGAGTGGAAGACGTCGCCGGTGAGGCACTCCGAGTGGACGCGGACGAGGATGTCCTCGCGGCCCGCGACGTCGCCCTTGACGAGCGCGACGTGCTGCTTGCCGGTCAGCGTCTCGCGGTACGCGACGGCCTGGAACTCGCCGTAGTCGGTCGGGAGGCGCACGGAGACGACGCGCTCGACGAGCTTCTCGGTCTGGCGCCGGTACTCGATGAGGTCGGCGACGGTGACGAGCGCGAGTCCGTGGCGCTCGCAGAACTTCACGAGGTCGGGGACGCGCGACATCGTCCCGTCGTCGTTCATGATCTCGCAGACGACGCCGGCGGGCGTCAGGCCGGCGAGGCGGGCGAGGTCGACGGCCGCCTCGGTCTGGCCGGAGCGCTGGAGGACGCCGCCCGCCTTCGCGCGGAGCGGGAAGACGTGGCCGGGCTGGACGAGGTCGTGGGGCGTCGAGGTCGGGTCGACCGCGACCTGGATCGTCCGCGCGCGGTCGGCGGCGGAGATCCCCGTCGAGATCCCGTCGCGCGCCTCGATCGTGACGGTGAACGCGGTGCCGTGCGGCGCCTCGTTCTGCTCGGTCATCTGCCGCAGGCCGAGCTCGTCGCACCGCTCGTGCGTGAGGCAGAGGCAGATGAGGCCGCGCCCGTGGGTCGCCATGAAGTTCACGGCGTCCGGCGTCACGAACTGGGCCGCGATCGTGAGGTCGCCCTCGTTCTCGCGGTCCTCGTCGTCGACGACCACGACGAAGCGGCCCGCGCGGATCTCGTCGATCGCGTGCTCGATCGTCGCGAAGGGGCTGGTCTCGGGCTCGGTGGTCGCGCTCATCGCGGTCATCGTAGCCCCGGGCGGCCGTGGGTCAGCGCCGGTCGAGGAGCCGCTCGACGTACTTCGCGAGCACGTCGACCTCGAGGTTGACCGGCCGCTCGGGCGCGAGCGCGCCCAGCGTCGTCGCCGAGAGCGTGTGCGGGACGAGCGCGACGGCGAACGCCACGTCGTGGAGCTCCGCCACGGTCAGCGACACGCCGTCCACCGTGATCGAGCCCTTCTCGACGCAGTACCGGAGGACGTGCGTCCCGGCCCCGATCCGGACGCGCAGCCCGTCACCCTCCTCGGCGACCGAGAGGACGGTGCCCACGTCGTCGACGTGCCCCTGGACGAGGTGGCCGCCGAGCGGCTCGCCGGCGCGCAGCGCGGGCTCGACGTTCACCGCCGCCCCAGCCTCTGCCGCGCCGAGCGTCGTCCGCGCGAGCGTCTCGGCGACGGCGTGGAACCGGATGCGCGGCCCGTCGACCGTCTCCGCCGTCAGGCAGACCCCGTCGATCGCGACCGAGTCCCCCACGGCGGTCGTGGGCGCGGTCCCGGGCGCCGCGACGACGAGCGTCCGCCCCTCTTCGGTGCCCGCGACCTCGACGACCTCGCCCACCTCGCGCACGATCCCCGTGAACATGGTCTCGAGGCTACCCGGCGGGCGCTTCAGCTCTCGCGCAGCCGGGTGTCGAGGAGCACGTCGTCGCCCAGCCGCTCGGTCGCGAGCGGGCCGAGCTCGATCGGGGCCGGCAGGTCGCCCAGCATCGGCGCCCCGCCGCCCGCGACGATGGGCGCCACGAAGACGAGCAGGCGGTCGACGAGGCCCTCCGCGAGGAACGACGTCGCGAGCGCCGGGCCGCCCTCGAGGAGGAGCGACTGGACGCCCTCGGCCGCGAGCCCCGCGAGCTCGACGGCGAGCGGGCCGGTGCGGAGCTCGAGCTCCGAGCCCGACGGGAGCGGGCCGCGGCCGAAGGCGAGGCGGCGGGGCTGCCGCGCGACCGGGACGTCGCGCGCGTCGAGCCTCGGCGCGTCCGCGCGCACCGTGCCCATCCCGACGGCGACCGCGTCCACCGCCGCCCGCCGCGCGTGCACGCGACGGCGGGACTCC
>DASTKY010000287.1:0-4285 GCA_035715495.1 Gaiella sp.
CGCCGGCTTCGGCATCTCGACGCCCGAGCAGGCGGCGGCCGCCGCCGCGCTGGCCGACGGCATCGCCGTCGGCTCGCGACCCGTCCAGATCGCCGAGGACGGGCCTGAGGCACTCGCGGCGTACGTCGCCAGCCTCAGGACGGCGCTCGACGCCGTCGCGTGACGCGCCGGATCCACTACGGCTGGGTCGTCCTCGGCGCGACGCTCGTCGTCCTCGTGACGATGGCGGGCTTCCGCTCGACGGTCGGCATCCTCATCGAGCCGCTGCGCGAGGAGTTCGGCTGGACGACCGCCTCGATCTCCCTCGCCGCGGGCCTCAACCTGATGCTCTACGGGTTCGGCGGGCCGTTCGCGGCGGCGCTCTACGACCGCTTCGGCCTGCGGCGCTGCGTCGTGATCGCCGTCGCGATCGTCGCCCTGGGCTCGCTCGCGACGCTGCGGATGACCGAGGTCTGGCAGTTCGCGCTGCTCTGGGGCGTCGTCAACGGCATCGCCACCGGCGCGGTCTCCGTCACCCTCGCCGCGGTGGTCGCGAACCGCTGGTTCGTGGCGCGGCGCGGGCTCGCGACCGGGATCCTGACCGCGGCCAATGCGACCGGGCAGCTCGTCTTCCTCCCCGCGCTCGCATGGGCGGCCGACGCGCACGGCTGGCGGTGGTCGGTCGGGGCCGTCGCCGTGGTCGCGGCCGTGATCGTGCTCCCCGTCGCCCTGCTGCTCCTCCGCGACTGGCCGTCCGACCTGGGGCTGCGCGCCTACGGCGCGGTCGAGGACGACCCGGCGCCGCCGCCCGCGGTGGGCAACCCGTTCCTGGCGGCGATCGGCGACGGGCTCGTCCGCGCCTCGTCGTCGCGGACCTTCTGGCTCCTCAGCGGGAGCTTCTTCATCTGCGGCGCGACCACGAACGGGCTCGTCGGCACGCACCTGATCCCCGCCGCCATGGACCACGGCATGGGCGAGGTGGCGGCTGCGGGGCTGCTCGCGACGATCGGCGTGTTCGACCTCGTCGGGACGATCTGCTCGGGCTGGCTCACCGACCGCTACGACCCGCGCCTCCTGCTCGCCTGGTACTACGGGCTGCGCGGCCTGTCGCTCCTCGCCCTCCCCGTCGTGATCGAGTCGCAGGGCGCGGGCCTCGTCGCGTTCGCCGTGTTCTACGGCCTCGACTGGGTGGCGACCGTGCCGCCGACGGTCGCCCTGACCGCCGACACGTTCGGCCGCGCGCGCGTCGGGGTCGTCTTCGGCTGGATCTTCGCGTCCCACCAGCTCGGCGCGGGGATCGCCGCGCTCGCCGCGGGCGCGTCCGAGACGCTCCTCGACACGTACGCGCCCGCCTTCGTCGGCGCGGCGCTCCTGTCGCTCGTCGCCGCGTACCTCTCGACGCGGATCAGCCGTCCCGGCGCGCCCGCGCTCGCGCCGGCCTGAGCGAGGAACGGAGGCAGTTGCGACCGCGAAGCGGGCGCCTTCAGGGGTCTGCCCGGCCGCAGGCCGGGATCAAGCGGCAGGATTTCGCTGGGCGGAATCCTGCTCGCGAACAGGGGACGGCCCGACGCGGACGAGCATCTTCCCGATGTTCGCGCCCGAGAGGAGCCCGATGAAGGCCTCCGGCGCGCGCTCGATCCCGTCGACCACCGTCTCGCGGTGCCGGATCGTGCCGTCGGCGACGAGCGGCGCCACCTCGTCGAGGAACGCGGGCGTCCGCTCGACGTGCTCGAAGACGAGGAAGCCCTCGAGCCGCAGCCGCTTGGTGACGAGCAGGAAGAGGTTGCGCGGGCCGGGCTGCGCCTCGGTCGCGTTGTACCGCGAGATCGCGCCGCACGCGACGACGCGCCCGTGCAGGCGGAGCGCCCCGATCGCCGCCTCCAGCGTCTCCCCGCCGACGTTGTCGAAATACACGTCGATCCCGTCCGGCGCGTGCTCGCGGAGCGCCTCGACGGTCGAGACCCGCGTGTAGTCGAAGACGCCCTCCAGCCCGAGCTCCTCGAGCCAGGCGACCTTCTCGGCCGTGCCGGCGCTGCCGACGACCCTCGCGCCGCGGGCGCGCGCCAGCTGCGCCGCGACGCTCCCGACCGCCCCCGCCGCCCCCGAGACGAAGACCGTCTCCCCCGCCTCCACCCGGCCGATGTCCACGATCCCGACGTAGGCCGTGAGCCCCGGCATGCCGAGAACGCCGAGCGCGGTCGAGACGGGCGAGTGGCGCGGGTCGACGCGGCGCGCGCGGCGCCCCTCGACGAGCGCGAGCTCCCGCCAGCCGAGGTCGTGGACGACCCAGTCGCCGACCTCCCACCGCTCGTCGCCCGACGCGACGACCTGCCCCACGGCGCCCCCCGAGAGCGGCTCGCCGAGGGCGAAGGGCGGCACGTACGACCGCACGTCGTTCATCCGCCCGCGCATGTACGGGTCGACCGAGACGAACGCGTTCCGGACGAGCACCTCGCCGGCCCCCGGCTCGGGCAGGTCGACCTCGGCGAGCTCGAAGTCGGTGGGCACGGGCACGCCTCTGGGCCGCGCCGCGAGACGGATCTCCCGGGAGCGTGCCACGGGCCGCATCGTACGCCGATCGGGGCGCTACCCTGCATGTCTGCGGCCGTCACGGCCCTAACGGAATCCTTCAATCCCGTTGTTAGCGTGCCGCGCGGCTCGTCGTCGTGTGGGCACCGGCGAGCGACTCAGGTACCCGAAGAGGACGCTCGCCGTCGTCGCCGAAGGGAGCTCAATGCACCGTATCTCGAAGATCTTGACACTCGTCGTCCTCGTCTCGGCCGTGGGTCTCATCCACGCGACGGGGGCGGCCGCGGGCGACTTCGCCGACGAGCCGTGCACGGCGTCCGGCGCCACGTATCTCTGTCCGACCGCGACGGCCGGCTCGCCCTACTCGCTTGACATCAAGCTGAAGGAGCCCTGGCCGAACTGCACGGAGTTCCGCGTCACGTCCGGGAGCATGCCCCAGGGCCTCTCGATCAACGACGAGGGCAACGTCCGGGGCACCCCGGCCGCCGCCGGGAGCTACACCTTCTACCTCACCGTCTTCTGGAAGAGCGGCGGGGACGGAGGCTGCGTCACGCAGAACCCGTCGGACCGGCAGTTCACGATCAACGTGAACCCGCAGGTGCTCCGCGCCTTCGTGGCGACGAACTCGCTCCCCGACGCGAACATCGGCCAGGCGTACGCGCCGCCCGCGCTCGCCGCCCAGAACGCGACGTCCGTCAGCTCGTGGACGCTCGCCGGCGGGGCACTGCCGCCGGGGCTGACCCTCAATGCGAACGGCACCATCTCGGGCACGCCGACGGCCAGCGGCCAGTTCAACTTCACCGTCCAGGCGAACGCCTCGCCGAACAGCGACACGAAGTCACTGTCGATCTTCGTGCTCGCCCCGCTCGAGCTCCAGGCGCTCGACGGCAAGAAGGCGCCGACGGCCGGGTTCGCGGCGAAGAGCCTCCTCAACGCGGCCCTGACCACCGGCGTGAAGGCGGTCGGCGGACGCGGCGGCTACACGTTCGCGACCGCGGGCGCGCTCCCGCCGGGTGTGACGCTCGACCCGGCGACCGGCGCGATCACCGGGGCCGGCACGCGCGCGGGGACGTTCGCCTCGACGATCACGGTCACCGACCAGACGGGTGCGAAGGTCTCGCTCCCGTTCCGGATCACGATCATGCCGCTGCTCGACTTCGTCGTCGGCAAGACGCTGCCCGGCGGCCGCGTCGACCGGTTCTACACGGCGAAGCTGCCCGTCAAGGGCAAGGACTCGAGCAAGGCGTTCTTCGCGCTCGCCGGGAAGATCCCGCCGGGGCTCGAGTACAACGAGCTGACCCGCCGCCTCGAGGGGACGCTGCTGCGGGCGGGCACCTACCGCCTCCGCGTGTACGCGTTCTCCGCGAACGGCGCGCCGATCAGCAAGCTCTTCACGATCAAGGTGCGTCCGTAGCACTGCGCGTCTCGCCCGCCCGGGGTCGGCCCGGGCGGGCGAGAATGCGCTCGTGGACACGCTGCGCGGCCACCTCCTCGTCGCCGGCCCCTCGCTCCACGATCCGAACTTCCGCCACACGGTCGTGCTCGTCGCCGACCACGGCGACGACGGCTCGATGGGAGTCGTCCTGAACCGCACCTCCCCGGTCCCCGTCCGCGACGCGGTCCCGCCGATGGCGCCGCTCGTCGATCCCGGGGCGACCGTCTACCTCGGCGGGCCGGTGCAGCCGCAGGCGGTCGTCGTCCTCGCCGACTTCGCCGAGCCCGAGCGGGCCGGTTCGCTCGTGCTCGAGAGCGTCGGGTTCCTCCCGGGGACGGTCGA
>DASTKY010000288.1:0-3677 GCA_035715495.1 Gaiella sp.
TGGTTCCAGCGCCGCTCGCACGCGGCGTTCTCGGACGTCCGGACGCGGATCGCAGCGGTCACCGCACAGCTCGCCGAGTCCGTCGCGGGGATGGCCGTCGTGCAGGCGTTCAACCAGGAGCGGACGTTCCAGCGCGAGTTCGAGGGCCTGAACGAGGCCAACCGCCTCTCGAACACGCGCGCGCAGAAGCTCTCGTCGATCTTCTTCCCGGCGATCGAGCTGCTCGGCGTCCTCGCCCAGGTGGCGGTGATCTTCGCGGGCGCCCGGATGATCGAGGGCGACGCGCTCGAGATCGGCACGCTGATCGCCGCGGTCGGGATGCTCTCGCTCGTCTTCCAGCCGCTCCAGGAGCTGTCGGAGCTCTACGGGCAGGTGCAGGCGGCGAGCGCGGCGATGGGGAAGATCTCGACCGTCCTCGACGCAGAGCGCGACATCCTCGACCGCCCCGGGGCGCGCGAGCTCGGGCGCCTGGACGGGCGGATCGAGCTCGACCGGGTCGTCTTCGCGTACGGGCGCGAGCCCGTCATCCACGGCCTCGAGCTCGAGATCCCGGCGGGCGGCTGCATCGCGCTCGTCGGCGAGTCGGGCGGCGGCAAGTCGACGACCGCCAAGCTCGTCGCGCGGTTCTACGCCCCGGTGAGCGGCGCGGTCCGCGTCGACGGGACCGACCTCCGCGACGTCGAGCTCCGCTCCTACCGGCGCCAGCTCGGCGTCGTGCTGCAGGACCCGTTCCTCTTCAGCGGCACGATCGCCGACAACATCCGCTTCGGCCGCCCCGACGCCACCGACGACGAGGTCGTCGCCGCAGCGAGGGCGATCGGCGTCGACCGGGTCGCCGCGCGGTTCGAGGCGGGGCTCGAGCACGTCGTCCGCGAGGGCGGCGCGGGCCTCTCGGCGGGCGAGCGGCAGCTGATCTCGATCGCGCGCGCGCTCGTCGCCGACCCGCGCATCCTGATCCTCGACGAGGCGACCTCGAACATCGACCGGCCGACGGAGATCCTCATCGAGCAGGCGTTCGACACCCTGCTGCGCGGCCGGACGTCGATCATCATCGCGCACCGCCTGACGACGGTCCGGCGCGCGGACGAGATCCTCGTCCTCGAGCGCGGGCGGATCACCCAGCGCGGGCGCTACGACGAGCTGATGGAGGCCGACGGCCCGTTCCGGCGGCTCGCGACGACGCTCCACGGCGCCGCGGTGCGGAACGCCGCCTGAGCCGTACGCCGCCGCATCCGGAACGCTGCCCGAGTCGGCCGGCAGAGCTCCCGACCGTCGCCCTCGCGACCGCGACAGCGGGCGCGTTCAGGGGTCTGCCCTCGCCGTAGGCGAGGGATCAAGCCGCAGGGTCCGGCTCCTGCCGGATCCTGCTGGCGAACGAGATCAGAGCACCCACGTGTCGTCGCGGATGATCGGCGTCGCCGTGCCGTCTGCGGCCAGGCCGTCGACCTCGACCTCGGTGCCGCCGACCATGAAGTCGGTGTGCACCGCGGAGACGTTGACGCCGGCCGCGACGAGCGCGTCGGGCGCGAGGCCCTCCGCGCCCTCGACCGCGAGGGGGATCCCCGCGCCGTAGGCGAGGTGGCAGGAGGCATTCTCGTCGAAGAGCGTGTTGCAGAAGACGACGCCCGACTGCCGGACGCGCGACGCACCGTCCACGAGCGCGATCTCGCCGAGATAGGACGCCTGCTCGTCGTTCGAGAGCTGGCCCCGGATCACATCGGCGCCGTCGCCCTTTGCCCGGACGTCGACGATCTTCCCGCCCTCGAACGTGAGCTCGAGCCCCTCGACGCGGGTGCCGACGCCCGGCACGATCAGCGGGTACGTCGAGCGGACGCTGCCCTCGGTCCGGCGCCAGTCCGGGGTGGTGAACACCTCTTCGGTGGGAATGTTCGGCAGGTGCCCGATCCCGGAGGCGGTCTCGAAGGTCGCGCACTTCCAGAGCGAGCCCGGGAGCAGGCCGACGACGAGGTCGGTGCCGGGGCCGCGGAAGCGGATCGCGTCGAAGCGCGCCGCCGTCAGCCCGCCCGCGCGCTCCTCGAGGAGCGCGGCGTGCTCCTGCCAGGCGGCCACGGGGTCGTCCATGTCGAGCCGCATCGTCGTCGCGACCGCGTCCCACAGCCGCTCGACGTCCGGCTCGCCGAAGACGACCTCGGCCCAGCCGGGGTTCGGCGCGGAGACGATCGTCCAGTTGACGAGGCGCTCCATCACGAGCGGCAGGTAGACCGCGCGCGCGTCGTTCGCGTCGGCGCGGGCCACGAGCGTCGGGTCGAGCCCGGCGAAGAGGTCGGGATCCGGGTCGCCCGTCAGCTGGATGATCGCCGGGCGCGTCTCGCGCCAGGTGCGCATCCACTCGAGCAGGTGCTCCGGCGTCCGGCCGAGCTCGTCCTCGGGGCCGAGCTCGATCGCGGCGCGGCGGAGATGGAGGTCGGTGATGACCGGCAGCACGCGGCGGGCGCCCGCCCCGAAGGCGGCGCGCGCGACCGTGCGCGCGATCTCCGTGTGCTCCACGAGGTACATCAGGACGACGTCCTGGCCCTCCTGGACGTTGGCGCCGACGCGGACCGTGAGCTCCGCGAAGCGCGCGAGGCGCTCGTCGGGGGTCATCGTCGCGAGCGGGTGGTGCTACTCGCCCCAGTCGAAGTCGCGCGAGCGGCCCCAGAGGCCCTCGTCCAGAGCCGCGCCCTCGAGCGTCTCGTCCTCGCGGTCGACGCCCTCGCCGGGCCACGGCAGGGCGGGCGACTCCTCGGGCGCCTGCACCCCGTCGAGGGTCTCCTCGAGCCGCGCCTGCTCCTCGCTCTTGAAGAGCGGGTGATTCTCGAACGGGTCCTCGACCGAGTAGCGGTCGATCGGCATCGCGCCGTCGAGCTCGGCGTTGCGCTGCTTCAGGTCGAGGTGCTCCTGGATCGCGCGCGCGAGCGACGAGGCGTCGGTCTCCTGCGCGTCGTCCGTGAAGGGGTTGTCCGGAATCGAGGTCTCCGAGATCATTCGCTCTCCCTCGTCGGGGTCGGGACGGTCGTTCACGACGCCGCAGTGTAGCCAGGCAGGCTCCTGTCACCCGCGAGCGAGGATCCGCAGAAGCGGATCCTCGCCGCTCGGATCCCCGCCTGGCGGCGGGGCAGATCCCTGAAGGCGGCCGCTTCGCGGCCGCACGCCCTCGAGGCTACGGACGGATGCCCGGTTCGTCTGCTTGGATGTCGTCGTGCCGGCGCTCAACCCCGTCTCGCTGGGCTTCGCGACCTACCGTCTCTGGCGCCGCCTGCCGCCCGCGCAGCGCCGCCTGGTGCTCGAGCTGGCGCGGAAGCACGGGCCGAAGGTCGCGGCCGCGGCGGTCGCCGCGGCGAGCACGCGCCGTACGCGTCCGACCCGGACGCCCTAGAGCAGCCGCGGCGGCCGGCCCGACCACCACGTGGTTGCGACCGCGGCAGCGGCCTCTTCAGGGTGCCCTCGCCGCCGGCGAGGGCTCAAGCGGTCGGATTCCGCTCGGCGGGATCCGACTCGCGAACGAGACCGAGCGCTGCCCGGACGATGCGGTCCTGCTCGCGCTGGTGGGCGGTCGGGTAGCCCTCGCTCGGGCTCGCCTTCCACGTGCGGCCGACGTACGTCAGCGACTCGGCAGTCCCGTCGCGCACCGTCTCCTCGAGACGGTGCCTGATCGAGCGCCACGGCCCCATGTTCTG
>DASTKY010000289.1:0-2151 GCA_035715495.1 Gaiella sp.
CCTCGGCCGCGTAAAGACGTGGGCGCAGGCACTCGCCGCCGCGATCGCGGGACTCGCGGCCGCGGGCGCGTGGAGCGACGACGTCGCGTGGTGGGCGCTCCTCGTCGCGCTCGTCGCAACCTGGGTCTCGGGTCTGGACTACGCGCGCGTCGCGCCGCGCGTGCTTCGCGGCGAAGGCGTGTAGCCGACGTCGGCGTCCTCCCGTTCGACGCCCTCCTGCAACCCGGCCAATCGCCACGCGCCCTGGTCGTCGCGACCGCGTAGCACATCGAACCCGGCCGACTGAAGCGCGGTCCGGAGGACGCGTTCGGTCGAGTCGTCGACCGGAGGCGTGACGGAGAGCTCCACATCAAAGAGCGTAGTGCCGCACTACGCTTTCCCGTCGTGGACGACCGCCTCCGCCCGCTGTGGGACTTCGACGACCTGGACGAGACGGAGACGCGACTCCGCCGGCAGCTCGAAGACGAGAGGTCGGACACCGGGCGCGCCGAAGTCCTGACGCAGCTCGCGCGTGTCGAAGGCCTCCGCGGGGACTTCGACCGCGGCAACGCGCTCATCGATGACGCCGTCGCGCTCGCCGAGGACGACGAGGTCGCGAGCGCTCGCATCGACCTCGAGCGCGGACGGCTGAGGAGGTCGAGTGGCGATGGAGACTCGGCCCGTCCGCTCTTCGAGTCGGCCTACTCGGGCGCGCTCGCCTCGGGGCAGTACTTCATGGCTACCGATGCGGCGCACATGGTCGCGCTCGTGGCCGCCGATCGTGATGGTTTCGTCGACTGGACGCGTCGCGGGATCGAGCTCGCGGAGGCGCACGAGGCGGCCGCGTACTGGACGGGACCGCTCCTCAACAACCTCGGCTGGGAGTACTACGAGGCCGGGGAGCTCTCGCCGGCCCTCGAGGCATTCGAGCGCGCGCTCCGGGCGCGCGAGCGAGATCCCGCGAACGGCGAGGGGCTCTCGCTCGCGCGGTACGCCGTCGGCAAGACGCTGCGGGGCCTGGGACGCGCGGACGAGGCGATCCCGCTCCTCGAGGCTGCCGTCGCCTGGGCCACGAGTCAGGAGCGCCCGGACGGCTGGTTCCACGAGGAGCTCGCGGAGGACCTTGCCGCCGTCGGCCGCATGGACGATGCGCGCAAGCACGCGCTGCTCGCGCTTCCGCTCCTCGAGTCGGGCGACCCGTCGTTCGCGGACGACGTGAACCGGCGTGCTCGCCTCGGCGAGCTGGCGTCGCCCGAGCGCTAGAGCGGGATGTTGCCGTGCTTGCGGCGTGGCGTCGACTCGCGCTTCGAGAGAGCGGTCTCGAGCGCGGAGATCAGGACCGGGCGCGTCCTGCGAGGCTGGATCACGTCGTCGACGTAGCCCCGCTCGGCCGCGGTGTAGGGATTCGCAAAGCGCTCCTTGTACTCGGCGATCAGCTCCTCGCGGCGGGCGTCGGGATCCTCGGCATCGGCGAGCTCCGTGCGAAACACGATATTGACCGCACCCTCCGGTCCCATCACCGCGACCTCGGCCGTTGGCCACGCCACGTTGAAGTCCGCCCGGATGTGCTTGGAGGACATGACGTCGTACGCGCCTCCGTACGC
Source organism: Gaiella sp. (assembly GCA_035715495.1). GTDB lineage: Bacteria > Actinomycetota > Thermoleophilia > Gaiellales > Gaiellaceae > Gaiella. Next base: position 1,584 of record DASTKY010000289.1, read on the forward strand.
CTTCCGCGTGATGACGGTCAGCTTCGGCACCGTCGCCTCGGCGTAGGCGTACAGGAGCTTCGCACCGTGCCGGATGATGCCGCCCCACTCCTGCGCGGTGCCCGGGAGGAACCCGGGCACGTCCACGAACGTCACGAGCGGGATGTTGAACGCGTCGCACGTCCTGACGAACCGAGCTGCCTTCACGGAGGCGTCGATGTCGAGCACGCCGGCGAGGGCGCCCGGCTGGTTGCCGACCACACCGACGGAATGGCCGCCGAGCCGGGCGAACCCGCACACGATGTTCTCCGCGAAGTGGGCCTGGACCTCGAGGAAGTTCCCGTCGTCGACGACGCGCTCGATGACGCTCTTGATGTCGTACGGCTTGTTCGGGCTGTCGGGGACTACGTTGTCGAGCGAGGAGTCCTCGCGGTCGACGGGATCCGTGGGGGGCGCAAACGGCGGAAACTCGCGGTTGTTCTGCGGCAGGAACGAGAGCAAATACCGCGCCTCCTCGAGACACGCCTCCTCGTCGGCAGTCGTGAAGTGGGCGACACCCGAGCGAGTCGCGTGGGTGGCTGCTCCGCCG
>DASTKY010000290.1:0-4358 GCA_035715495.1 Gaiella sp.
GCTGCCAGAAGTCCCAGCCCTGCTGCTGCAGCGACGCCGCGAAGGCGGACCTCGCCACGCCACCGGCGCGCGCGCCGGTCGCGAGCGGGCGGAGCTCGAGGCTCGCGACGCCCGGCCGCACGTAGCGCTCGACGAGCGTCCGCACGAGGCCGCGCTGCGCGGCGATGCACGGCCCGCAGGTGGGGTCGGCGTACTCGACGACTGTGACCGGGGCCTCCGGTGAGCCGAGCACGAGCCGCGCCTGGGGGATGCCCGCGAGCTCGCGTCGCACGCGCCGCGCGTCGGCCTGGAGCGACCGCGGCATGGTCGTCGGCGGCGTCGGCGTGGTCGTCGGCGTGGTCGTCGGCGGCGGCGGCGTCGCGTCGTCGTCGTCCGTGCAGCCCACGAGCGGGAGGGCGAGCGCGGCGAGAGTCAGCACAGCGGCGAGCCGGGCCGGGCCGCGCACTGCCGTTCTCCGGGGCCCGACGGTCACGCGACCGATGAGGGTAGCGACTCGCGTATGCTCGCCCGCATGCCGGCAGCGGGCCGAGGAGGGGCGTGAGCTACTACTGCGGCGTCGACATCGGCGGCACGTTCACGGACTGCGTGCTCGTCGACGAGACCGGCACGATCACGCTCGCGAAGGCCTCGTCGACGCCCCAGGACTTCTCGCAGGGCTTCCTCGACGCGATCGAGGAGGCGGCCCGGCAGCGCGGGATCGACCCCGAGGGCGTCTTCGGCGAGATCGAACTCCTCCTGCACGGGACGACCGTCGGGACGAACGTCCTCGTCCAGATGCGCGGCGCGAAGACCGGGCTGATCACGACGCGGGGCCACCGCGACGCGCTCGTGATGATGCGCTCGTACGGCCGCTCGGCCGGGCTGCCGATCGAGAAGCTCCTCCACGTCTCGCGGCACAAGAAGCCCGATCCGATCGTCCCGCCGCAGCTGATCAAGGAGGTCTCCGAGCGGGTCGACTGGGCGGGCGACGTGTTCCTCCCGCTGAACGAGGACGAGGCGCGCGCGGCGGTCGAGGAGCTCGTCGCCGAGGGCGTCGACGCGATCGCGATCAGCTTCCTCTGGGGGTTCGTCAACCCCGACCACGAGCGCCGGGTCAAGGCGCTCGTCCAGGAGCTCGCGCCCGACGTCTTCGTCAGCTGCGCGCACGAGCTGATCGCGAAGCCGGGGGAGTACGAGCGCACTGCCGCCGCCGCGATCAACTGCTACGTCGGCCCGTCGACCTCGACGTACGTGCAGCGGCTGGACGGCGCGACCCGCGAGCGGGGCTACGAGCAGCCGCTCCTGATCATGCAGGCGGCAGGCGGCGTCGTCCCGGCGAACGAGGTGGCCGAGGCGCCGCTCTTCACGATCGGCTCAGGGCCGGTCGGCGGGGTCACGGGCGCCGCGTTCCTGGCCGACATCCTCGGCCACCGGAACGTGATCGCGTGCGACATGGGCGGCACGAGCTTCGACGTGGGCCTCGTGCACGACGGCCTGCCGATCTCCTCGTCCGAGACGGTGATCAACCAGTACACGTTCTTCATGCCGCGCCTGCTGATCGAGTCGATCGGCGCGGGCGGCGGCTCCATCGTCTGGGTCGACGAGCAGTCGGGCACGATCCGCGTCGGGCCCGAGAGCGCGGGCGCCGACCCCGGCCCGGCGTGCTACGGCCGCGGCGGCACGCGGCCGACGATCACCGACGCGAACGTGCTCCTCGGCCGCTACAACCCCGAGAACTTCCTCGGCGGCCGCATCACGCTCGACCGCGAGGCTGCGGAGCGGGCGATGGCGTCGGTCGCGGAGGCGCTCGGGATGGAGACCGTCGAGGCCGCCGCGGGGGCCGTGCGGATCGTCGAGTACCAGATGGCCGACCTCATGCGTCAGATGACGGTCGAGCAGGGCCTCGACCCGCGCGAGTTCGTCGTCTACGCCTACGGCGGCGCCGGCGCCGCGCACGCCGCCGTCTTCGCCCGCGAGCTCGGCTGCAAGGAGGTCGTCGTTCCGCTTGGGGACCTCGCCTCGACGTGGTCGGCGCTCGGGGTCATGTCCTCCGACGTGCTCCACGTCTACGAGCACGCGGAGCTGGTCGCCTCGCCCTTCGACGCCACCCGGATCGCCGAGATCTACGCGGAGCTCGAGGAGCGGGCGCGGGGCCAGCTCGCCGAAGAGGGCTTCGCGGACGACGACGTCGCGCTCTCGCGCTACGCCGACATGAAGTTCTCGCTCCAGATCCACCAGGTCGAGGTGCCGGTCCCGGCCGGCGAGCTCACCGGCGAGACGATGGAGCAGCAGATCGAGACCTTCATCGAGCGCTACGAGTCCATCTACGGCAAGGGCTCCGCCTTCACGGGCGCGGGCGTCCAGATCGGCGTCTTCCGCGTCGTCGGCCGCGGACGCATCCGCACGCCGGCCCTCCCGAAGCTCGAGGCCGCGCCGGCCGCGTCGCCGGCGGGCACACGGCAGGTCTACTGGGAGGAGGGCGAGGGCTTCCTCGAGACCGACATCTGGGACGGCGCCGCGATCGGCCCGAGCACGGAGATCGAGGGCCCGGCGATCGTCGAGATGAGCGTCACGACGATCGTCGTCCAGCCCGGCCAGCGCGGCCGCGTCGACGACTACGGCAGCTTCGTGATCAGCGTCTAGGGAGGGACCATGGCGACGACGGAGATCTCCTGGGACGGCATCGACTACTCGTACGTCCCGCCCCGCCAGCTCTCGATCCACGAGAGCCTGCGACTGCACACCGAGGCCGACGAGCACGTCGACCCGATCACGCACGAGGTCCTCCGGCACGCGCTCTGGAACGTCAACACCGAGCACGGCAACACGATCATGAAGATCTCGGGCTCGCCGATCTGTGCCTACGGCCACGACTTCAACCCGTCGATCCTCGACGAGAACGGCGACTTCGTCTTCTTCGGCCCGTTTCTCCAGTACCTCTCCGCCGCGGCGGGGGCCGCCGTCAAGTGGACGCTCGAGCACCGCTCGGAGAACCCGGGGATCCGCGACGGCGACGTGTTCCTCACGAACGACCCGTGGGTCGGCTCGACGCACCAGTCGGACGTCGCCGTCTACGCGCCGGTCTTCTGGGAGGGCGAGCTCTTCTGCTGGGTCGCGAACACGCTCCACCAGTGGGACCTGGGCGGCACCGCGCCCGGCGGGTTCAACCCGATGGCGCAGGACATCTTCTGGGAGTCGCCGTGCATCCCGCCCGTGAAGATCGTCGAGCAGGGCACGATGCGGCGCGACATCGAGGAGTACTACCTCCGCTCCTCGCGCGTCCCGAAGCTCGTCGCGCTCGACCTGCGCGCGGAGATCACCGGCTGCACGATCGCGCGCGAGCGGATCGTGGCGCTGATCGAGCGCTACGGCGCCGCGACGGTCAAGGCGACCATGCGGAAGCTCCAGGACGACTCGGAGGCCGCGTTCGTCCGCCGGCTCGAGTCGATCCCGGACGGCACCTGGACGGAGGAGGGCTGGCTCGAGGTCTCCATGCCGGGCGACCGCGGCCTCTACCGCAACCGCGTGACGCTGACCAAGAAGGGCGACACGCTGACCTTCTCGAACGAGGGCTCCGCGCCGCAGGAGGGGACGCTGAACGGCGTCCTCGCCGCCTGGAAGGGCGCCGTCGTCTCGATGCTCGCCTCGCAGATGCTCTACGACCAGATGTTCGTGATCGAGGGCGCGCTCCGGCACTGCGAGTTCGACGTCGAGCCCGGGCTGATCAACTGCGCGACCCGCCCCGCCGCCGTCTCGGGCGCTCCCGCCTTGATCTTGATCCAGTCGATCGGGCTCGGCGGGCTCGTGATCTCGAAGATGCTCGCGACCTCGACCGACGAGGCGCTTCGCACCGAGGTGCAGAGCTGCATGGGCGTCCTCACGTTTCCGATCGTCGCGTTCCAGGGGCTCGACCAGCGCGGCGCCGTCTACAGCTCGTTCCTGCTCGACCCCGTCGGCTCGGCCCTCTCGGCCCTCTCCTGGCGCGACGGGCAGGACACCGGCGGCTGGCCCTGGGACCTCCAGTCGACGATGCCGAACGTGGAGGACAACGAGCTCTTCTACCCGATCCTCTACCTCTGGCGGAAGGAGCTCCCGAACTCCGGCGGCGCCGGCACGTTCCGCGGCGGCAACAGCGCCGAGCTGGCGATCGTGCCGCACAAGACCGACGTGATGAGCCTCTTCACGATCACGAGCGAGCTCGCCGTCCCCGGGCCGGGCCTCTTCGGCGGCTCGCCGAGCTCGACGAACAAGTACGCGCTCTTCAAGGGCGCCAAGGTGCAGGAGCAGTTCGCGCGCACCGGGCGGATGCCGACCGACCAGTCCGAGCTCGAGGGCGACCTCGACTGGGTGCCGGCGAAGTCGTTCGACCGCGCGCCGAC
>DASTKY010000291.1:0-2654 GCA_035715495.1 Gaiella sp.
TCGTCGAGCTCCTCCGCGAGGGCGTCGATGCCGCTCGACCAGATGGCCGGATCGGTGAGATCGAGCCCCACCACCTCGGCGAGCTCCTCGGGCGAGCGGGAGCCGCCGGAGCGCAGCAGATCGAGGTACGGCTCGACCATCGAGTCGCCCTCCTGCACGTACTTGCGGTAGATCGCGAGGGAGAAGAGGTAGCCGTAGGCGTACGCGTAGACGTAGCCGGGCGAGCCCGTGAAGTGCGGGATGTAGCTCCACCAGGGCCCGTAGCCGTCGACGTCCACGGAGTCGCCGAAGAGGTTGGTCTGCGCCTCGAGCCAGAGCTCGGCGATCCGCTCGGAGGCGATCTCGCCCTGCTCGCGCCGCTCGCTGTGCGTCGCGTGCTCGAAGCGGTTCATGGCGATCTGGCGGAACGTCGTCGCGATCGCGTCCTCGATCCGGCCGGTCAGCAGGTCGAGCCGGCGGCGGGGGTCGTCCTCGCCGGCGAGCAGGCGCTCGAACGTGAGCGCCTCGCCGAAGACCGACGCCGTCTCGGCGGTCGTCAGCGGCGTCGACGAGTTGAAGAGCCCCAGCGGCTGCGAGAGCACCCCGTGCAGCCCGTGCCCGAGCTCGTGCGCGAGCGTCAGGATCGAGCGGCGGTCGCCCGTGTAGTTCATGAGGATGTACGGGTGGACGCCCGGCACGGTGGTCGCGCAGAAGGCGCCCGTGCGCTTGTCCGGCCGGACCGGCGCGTCGATCCACGACTCGTCGAAGAACCGGGAGACGATCGAGCCCGCCTCGTCCGAGAAGTCGCCGTACGCCTCGACGACGAGCCGCTGCGCCTCGTCCCACGGCGTCTTCTCCGAGTCCTCCGAGACCGGGGCGAACCGGTCGTAGTGGGCGAGCCGGTCGATCCCGAGCAGCTTCGCCTTGAGGCGGTAGTAGCGCTGCGCCACGTCGTAGCGCGACGTCGTCGCGGCGATCAGCGCCTCGACGGCCTCGTCGGTCGTCTCGTTCGAGAGGTTCCGCGACGAGATCCACGTCGGGTAGCCGCGGAGCCGGTCGTCGATCGACTTGTCCTGCAGGATCGTGTTGAAGACGTAGGTGCGCGTCCGCAGGCCAGGGCCGAGCGCCTCGGTGATCGCCTCGGCGGCCCCGCGGCGCGTGCCGCGGTCGTGCTCGTAGAGCCGGGCCATGGCGGTCTCGAGCGAGTGGTCCTCCCCGTCCAGCGGGACCCGCAGCGCGCCCAGCTGCTCCTCGTAGAGGCGCGACCAGGCGGCGACGCCGGACACGGTCTTCTCGGTGACGATCTTCTCCTCCGGCTCGGAGAGGAGGTACGGGCGGTACTTGCGCTGGCCGCGCAGGTGGTGGCGCCAGTGGTCGAGCGCGGCGTCGGCGAGGAGCGCCTCTGCGGCGTCGTCCTCGAGCGCGGCCCACTCGAGCGCGAAGAAGAGGAGCTGCGTCTCGAGCACGGCCGCCTTCTCGCCCAGCCGGGCGACGAGCGCGCCGCGGGCGGGGTCGGCCATGTTCGTCGCGAAGTGGAGGTGCGCGTAGGTGAGCGCCCGCACGACGACGGCCTCGATCCGCTCGTGCTCGGCCACCGCAGCGGCAAGACCGGCCGCGTCGAGGCTGCCGACTTTGCCGTAGTACTGGTCGCGGAACGCCCCGGCGTCGGCCTCGGCCCGGGCGACGTCGGCGTCGATGCGTGCGTCGTCGACGCCCGCGTAGAGGTCGGCGAGATCCCAGCCGACCTCCTCTGCCCCGGTGACCAGCGTCGTCGCCATCCGCGGCAGCCTAGCGACCGAGCTCGGCCGCCCGCGTCACGGGCGCGCGGCAGGCGAAGCGCTCGCAGACGTAGACCGCGGGCTCGCCGTCGACGAGCCCCTTGCCGGCGAGCAGGGGCACCTCCTCGGACGGGCCGACCGCCACGACGGTGCGCGGCTGGAAGCCCGCGAGCGCGGCGCGCGCCACCTCCGAGCGGACGTCGCCGAGGACCGCGAGCTCGCGCGGCGGCGCGAGGTGGAGGTCGAGCGCGCAGAGCGCCCAGGCGAACGGCCGCGGGATCCGCTCCATCGCCGGGGCGAGGAGCCGCAGCACGGCCGCGCCCTGCGCGACGAGCGCCTCGTCGCCCCAGATCCGGCCGAGGCGAATCAGGACGGAGGCCAGCATCGAGTTGCCCGACGGGGTCGGGTCGTCGTCGAGGTCCTTCGGCCGCGTCGCGAGGGCCTCGCCGTCGTGCGCCGCGAGGAAGAAGCCGCCCCGCTCCTCGTCCGCGAAGAGCTCGACGGCGAGGCGGGCGATGCGGTGCGCCTCGAGCAGCCAGCGCGGGTCGCCGGTCGCCAGGTGGAGCTCGAGCAGCCCGTGCGCGACGTTCGCGTGGTCGTCGAGGAAGCCCGGGCCGCTGACGCGGCCCTCGCGGACGCTCCGGAGCACGCGGCCGTCGACGCCCTGCAGGTCGCGCAGCAGGAACTCGCCGAGCGCGACGGCGGCGTCGAGCCAGTCGTCGCGCTCGAGCCGGCGGGCGGCCTCGGCCAGCGCCGCCAGCGCGAGGCCGTTCCACGAGGCGATCGCCTTGTCGTCCCGAAACGGCTGCAGCCGCTCGTCGCGGAGCGCGAGCAGCCGCGCCTTCGTCCCGGCGTCGAGCTCGCCGCGGACGATCGAACGCCCGTGCTCGAACGGCT
>DASTKY010000292.1:0-2497 GCA_035715495.1 Gaiella sp.
TCGGGTCCGGCTGGATGGAGACCCGCGGGAGGTGGAGCCGGTCGGCATCCCAACAGGCGCCGATCGTCGCGTCCGCGGAGACCTGCCCGTCGGAGTGGAGCCGGAGCGCCTCGGCGAGGACCTCGAAGCGAGCGTCCTCGAGCTCGAACGCCCCCTCGGCGCGCAGCTCGCGCGCGAAGGTCTCGGCGCGGGCGCCGTGGCGGGGGTCGACGGCCTCGTTCTCGCGCCGCGTGTCGTGCAGGAGGCCGAAGCAGACGAGGAGGCCCCGGTCGGCGCCGGGCGCGGCCGCGTCCAGTGCGAGCCCCGTCGCGGCGACGCAGCGCCAGTGAGCCTCGCCGTGCCAGGGTGAGTCGCGGCGCCACGCGCGTGGGAGCACCGCGTCGACGAGGGCCGTCAGCGCCCGCGCTTCCATGCCTCGACCATCGCATGCTGCGCTTGGGTCTCCGGCGACGCAACCGCCGCGCCGGAGGCGTCCCGCCGTAGCTCCGCGATCCGCCCGATCGGGTCGCCGTCGTCGAGCCCGTGCCGGACGAGCCAGCAGCCGACGACCGTGCCCGTGCGACCGACCCCGCCCCAGCAATGGACGTAGACGCTCCCGCCCTCGGCGAGGGCTCCGTCGACGTCGTCGAGGATCCGGGTCATGTGCGGGATCGTCGGCACCCCCATGTCGACGATCGGGTGGCCGACGCGCCGCGCCGCCGGCACGACGAGCCGCTCGTACGACGGGAGCGAGTCAGCCGGATGGGTCAGGTCGACGTACAGCGTGACGCCGTGCTCCTGGAACGCGCGCAGGCGCCGTACGGCCTCGACCGGGTCGTCCGCGCCCGGGTACGCACCGGCGAGCAAACCGTCCGCGACCCGGTAGCTGTCACTGAGCGGCAGAAGCACGTGGGCGCGATGCTACGCAGCCGCGGACGGGCGTCGGTCGGGCGTACCCTTCGCCCGTGGACGCAGACGCGGTCGAGCTCCGGGTGCTCGGGTGCCTGCTCGAGAAGCAGCGCACGACGCCGGACACGTACCCGCTCTCGCTCAATGCCCTACGCCTCGCCTGCAACCAGGCGACGAACCGCGACCCGGTCGTCGCCTACGACGAGCGGGAGATCCACGAGGCGCTGCAGCGGCTCGCCCGCCGCGGCTGGACGCGGCTCGCGAGCGGCGCCGGGAGCCGCGCCGCCAAGTACCGCCAGCTCTTCGACGAGGCGGTCGGCCTCGACGGCGCGGAGACGGCCGTCCTCTGCGTCCTCATGCTCCGGGGGCCGCAGACGCCCGGCGAGCTGAACCAACGCACGCAGCGCCTCCACCCGTTCACCGGGCTCGAGGAGATCCACGCGACGCTCGAGGCGCTCTCGCTCCGCGACCTGGTGGAACGGCTCGACCGCCGGCCGGGCCAGAAGGAGGAGCGGTACCGCCACCTCCTCGGCGGCGCCGACGCTCTCGAAGACGCCGGCCCGCCCGCGGCGACGCCGCTCCCGGCGACCGATCTCGCCGAGCGGGTCGCCGCGCTGGAGCGCGAGGTCGCGGAGCTCCGCGCCGCGCTCGCCGACCTGCGGGGTGGCGGGACGCCGCCGGTCAGAGCCGACGGGTGACCTCGAGCGGCTCCTCGCCGTCCGCCGTCACGCGGTACGCACCCGAGCCGGGCGCCCACGAGACGACCTCGACGAGCGTCGTGCCCTCGTAGAGCACGGCCGCGGCGTCGTCGCAGGCGACGCCGGGTGGAAAGCCGTTGCGGACGAGCTCGGTGTAGACCGGCCGCCGCCGCTCCTCGCCGTCGTAGTGCGGGCACGCGCTCCCGGCGAGGAACCCGAGGCCGTCGCGCATCCCGGCGAGCTGCGGGCCGAACGAGTCCGTCACGCTCGCCTCGAACCAGCAGATCATCCCCGCGCTCGCGCCGCACAGGAGCGCGCCGCCCTCCCACGCCTCGCGCACGAGCTCGTCGAAGCCGTGGACGCGCCACACCGCGAGCGCGTTCGCGGTGTTGCCGCCGGACACGAAGATCACGTCCGCGCCCAGCACGAGCTCCCGCAGGTCCGGCGGCGGCCACGGGTTGAAGAGGACGTGCGCGGGCTCCGCCCGGCGCGCGAACGCCTCGTAGAACCAGATCAGCACGGTCTCCGGCGCGTGGGCGGGCGTGGGCACGAAGAGCATCCGCGGCCCACGGGCGAGCTCGAGCACGAGGTCCTCGACGGGGCTCCCGAGCGAGTACCCGCCCATCCCGAGGATGCGTCCCGCCACGCGGGGAGTATCGCGGTCCTCAGCCCCCCTGCCGACGCACGACCCGCCACGCGACGCCGCTCGAGAACCCGCGCCGGACGAGGAACGCGACCGCACGCCGCCGCTCGCGGTCGTCACCGACGGGCCGCGAGCCGAGCGCGGCGGCAGCGAGCTCCGCCTCGTCGCCGCCGTACGCCTCCGCCAGCGCGCCCGCCGCTTCGGCCGGGCCGATCCCCCGCCGCCGGAGCGCCGTCGCGGCCCGCCGGCAGCCGTAGCCGCGCGCCCG
>DASTKY010000293.1:0-3019 GCA_035715495.1 Gaiella sp.
CGGCGTAGCGCTGCATGCGCTCCCGCTCGGCGTCCCAGTCGCGCAGGCAGGCGCCGTAGAGGAAGTCGGCGAACTCGTCGGTCGCCAGGCCCGCGTCCTGGGCGAGCGCCGGCGTCGGGTACTGGCAGCCGACCCACGGCAGCTCGTGGCGGAAGACGCGCTCCATCGCGGGCCGGTACGCGGCCTGGAGGGCGCCGAGGCGGTCGGACGAGATGCTCGCGGGGTCGCGGGTGTTCTCCGGCGACTCGACGACGATCAGCGCGTCGCAGTGGTCGAGCGTGTGTTGCTCGATCGACGGGACCGCCGCGATCCGCTCGAGCGAGGCCGCGCGCAGCCACGTGCGCGCGGCGAACGTCCCGCCGAACCCCAGGCGCACGAGCGCGTACGCGTCGCGCTCGGCGAGGAGCTGGACGATCTCCTCGAGGAGCGGGCGGCCGGGAGGCGTCCCGACGACGAGCACCTGCCAGCCGGGCTGTACCCCCACGCAGGTGTCGACGAGCAGCTCCGCCAGCTGACGGTCTCGCGGATCCGGCATGCGCAGGACTATATAAGACGTACGTACTGTTTTGTAAAGTCGAGGACATGCCCCGCCTCAGCGAAGCCGAGAAGACCGACCGCCGCGAGCGGATCCTGGACGGCGCCCGCCGGTGCTTCGCGCGCCACGGATACGAGGGCGCGACCGTGGTGCGGCTCGAGGAGGAGATCGGGCTCTCCCGCGGCGCGATCTTCAACTGGTTCCCGTCGAAGGAAGAGCTCTTCATCGCGCTCGCCGCGCGCGACAACGAGCGCCTGCTGCTGCTCTTCGCCGAGGAGGGGCTCGAGGGGATCCTCGACGCCCTGCTCGGGGACGACCCTGACTGGCTTGCCGTCTACCTCGAGTTCGGGCGCCGGCTGCGCGCCGACGCGGACCTCCGCAAGCGGTGGGAGACGATCGCGCCCGAGACCGCGCGCGACCGAAGCCGCGCCTGGATCGAGGACGGCCAGGCCGCGAGCCGCCTCCGCTCGGACGTCTCGGTGCGCGAGATCGGCCAGTTCCTCGGGGTGATCTTCGACGGGATCGTCGTCCAGCGCGCGCTCGGGTTCGACGCACCGGATCCCGAGCTGTTGCGCCGGCTCACCGCCGACGCGATCGCCGAGCGTCAGGAGCCGGCGAGCTCGTCCGCGTAGGCGTCCGCGTAGACCTGCTGCGCGTCGAGGACGCGGTCGACGTACGCGCGCGTCTCGGGGAACTGGATCCCGACGCCCTTGCGCCGCCACGCGTCGACGTTGCCGGGGCCGGCGTGGTACGCCGCGAGCGCCGTCGCGAGGTCGCCGTCGTACCTGTCGAGCAGGTTCCGGAGGTACCACGAGCCGTAGCGGACGTTGAGCTCGGGGTCGAGGAGGTCCGAGTCGACGAACCGGTCGCCGCCCGTCCGGGTCGCGATCCCGCGCGCCGTGTCCGGGAGGAGCTGCATGAGCCCCACGGCCCCTGCGCTCGACCGCGCCGACGCGTCGAACTTGCTCTCCGCGTAGATCACCGCGGCGAGGAGCGTCGGCGGCAGGTCGTAGTTGCGCGCGTGCGTCCTGACGATCGCCTCGTAGCGCAGCGGATATCGCGCGCGCTGGTACCAGTCGGGCTCGGCGCGCACGACCCACGCCGCCGCGCCGGCGACGACGACGAGCGCGAGGAGCGCGACCAGCGCGAGCCGCTTCACGCCGCGGCGCTCGCCTCCGCTTCGAGCTGCCGCATGACGCCTCCCACCCACTCCTGGAGGTCCTCGAACGTCCCGGTGTTGACGTAGTGGAAGTCGGCCTGGCGCACCTTCTCGCGATCGGGGAGGAGCCGCGAGTCGCGGTCGTCGCGCGCGACGCGGCGCCGCTGCTCGCGGAGCGCGGCGGGCGCCGTGATCACGACCACGCGGTCGAACCGCTCCTGGGCGCCGACCTCGAAGAGGAGCGGCACCTCGGTGACGCACACGAGCGGCGGCTCGTCGAGCGCCGCGAGCTGCTCGCGCCACGTGAGGTACTCCTGGGAGACGAGGGGGTGGATCAGCTGCTCGAGCCAGGCGAGCCGCTCCGGCTCGCCGAAGACCTCTCGCGCGATCCGCGCGCGGTCGGGGCGCCCGTCCTCCCCGAGGATCCCGTCGCCGAGCTTCGCGACGAGCGCGTCGCGGACGCCGTCGTCGGTCGCGAGCAGGTGGTGGACGATCGCGTCGCTCGAGACCACCGCCGCGCCGTGGACGCGGAACGCGTCGAGCGCCGTCGACTTGCCTGCCCCGATGCCCCCGGTGATCGCGACCGCGATCGGCCGCGGACTGCCCGCCACTAGCTCTGGTCGGACTCGGGCTCTGGCTCGGCGTCGTCGGCGGACGCCTCGATGTTGAGCGCGTCGGCCGCCTCGTCGGCCGGGATCTCCTCGGCCTGCTCGGCGTCCTTCGTGGCCTCGGCGGCGTCGCTCGCGACGGCCTCCGCCTCGACCTCGGCGTCGGCCTCGGGCTCGGCGGCAGGCTCCGGCTCGGCCGTAGCCTCCGGCCCGGCAGCCGTCTCGGCCTCAGGCTCCGCCTCGGCCGTAGCCTCCGACTCGGCAGCCGTCTCGGCCCCCGGCTCCGCCTCGACGGCGGCGGCGCTCGTCGGGAACGCCTCCTCGGAGAGCTTCAGATCGGGCGTCGAGTGGACGGACTCGCCCCCGTCGGCACGCGGCACCGGCACGGCGCCCTCCTCGACCCGCTTCAGCGAGAGCGAGAGCCGCCGGCGGTCGCCGTCGATCTCGAGGATCAGCACGTTGACGGGGTCGCCCTGCGAGACGATCTCGCGCGGGTTCTCCACGTGGTGCTGGGCGAGCTCGGAGATGTGCACGAGCCCCTCGACGCCGGGGAGAATCTCGACGAAGGCGCCGAACGTGACCACCTTCGTCACGCGGCCCTCGACGACGTCCCCCTCGCTGTAGCTGTCGAGCACCTGCTGCCACGGGTCGGACTGCGTCTGCTTGAGGCCCAGCGAGATCCGCTGGCGGTCGCGGTCGATGTCGAGCACCTTGACC
>DASTKY010000294.1:0-2397 GCA_035715495.1 Gaiella sp.
CGAGCGCGTGGAACAGGCGGTCGAGCTCCTCATCTACAACCATCTGGTTGTACGTTAGCAGCTGCGGCTAGTGCCCTGCTGCGCGAGCGTGCCGTCGCCCGTAGTCCGCGCGCGACGTCTCCGACCCGCGACGGCGCCACGCTTCCGCCACAGTCCCACACAGCCCGAGGCGGCTCGAAACGGTCCGGAGCGGTATCGCGTTCCCGCCATTACGACCGACTGTCCAGCCGTGCCGCCGAGCCCGGGCGGAAGCGGCGATCGGAACGACGGAGCGGCGCCGGAGTCGAACCGACCGAGCGTGGGGCTGCCACACCGCACAGGTTTTGAAGACCTGCTGGGCCACCGGGCCCATGCCGCTCCGGGCGTGACGCTACCCGCCGGCCGAGCGCTACTCGAGCTCGAGGCGGTCGTAGGCGAGCTCGAGCGTCTCGACCGCGACCTCCTGCCCGAGACCGCGGAGCGGGCCGAACTCGATCACGGACGGCCAGGCGCGCAGGAGCTTCCAGGTGTAGACCGGCCCCGAGCGGTCCTCCGCGAGCAGGTGGACACGGACCGTGCGGCGGACGTTCGGGTCACCGTTCCGGGTCGCGTCCCACCACTGGTAGAGCGACAGGTCTCCGGTGATGCCGCGGCGGAGGACGACGTTGTCCGTCGTGGCGCGACCGGGCAGCTTGCGGGCCTCGCCGACGAGGTCGGCGCCCTCGCGGTAGAGCACCGGCTCGATCCGCGACGCGCCGAGCAGCACCTCCGAGAAGCCGAGCTTCGGCCCGGGGCCGAGGTCGACGAGAAAGGGGAAGTTGCGGTACGGGTCGTCACGCTGGACGGCCATGGGCCTCCTCTCCGGCGACCCAGGCGAGGTCGCGGTAGATCTCGAGGTCGTGCGGCACGACGTGCCGCTGGCGGCGGCCGTCCGCGGTCTCGTAGGTGACGGTCACGTCGAAGCGCGTCGGCTCCTCCCGCGCGAAGTAGTGCGCGGCGCTGTCGAGCAGGGTGCGGATCTCCCGCCCGGGCGCGAGGAACTCGAGCCGCCGGAAGAGGGCGAGGCTCGAGACGCGCCGGACCCCGCCGATCGCCGGTCGGAACCGTGCCCGGACGCGGTACGCGGGCCGCGTGGAGATGTTCCGGACGGCGAGGAAGAGGAGGCCGCCCTCGAAGGCCACGTCGACGACGACCGCGGGATCCTCGTGCTCCATCGGTCGAGTGTCGGCGGCGGGCCGGACGGCGGGCCGCGGCCGTAGGATCGCGGCGTGCCGCACCTCGACCTGATCGACCCCGACGACGCGACCGGCCTCGTCGCGGAGGAGTACGCCGCCGCGGTCGAGCGTGCGGGGAAGATCTTCAACATCGTCCGCTCGATGAGCCTCTCGCCCGAGTCGCTGCGCGCGTCGATGGGGCTCTACAAGGCGATCATGTTCGGGCCGTCGGGCCTGACGCGGCAGGAGCGTGAACTCCTCGCGACCGTCGTCTCGGCGGTCAACGAGTGCTACTACTGACGGCGCTCGCACGCCGACGACCTCCGTGCCGAGGGCGCCCCAGACGAGCTTGCGACCCACGCCGAGCACGACTACCGCGACGGAGACCTCGAGCCGCGGACGCTGGCGCTCTGCGACTACGCCCGCAAGCTCACGCTGATGCCGGCCGAGGTCGGCGCGGAGGACGCGGAGGCGCTGCGCGCGCACGGCCTCGACGACGCGGCGATCTCCGACGCGATCCAGGTGATCTCGTACTTCAACTACATCAACCGCGTCGCGGAGGGCGTCGGGACGGACTCGGAGCCCGAGTGGGAGCCGCGGACGTTCGAGCCTCCGTCAGACCGCCGGGCCTGACGACCGTCCCCGACGGAGCACGCGCCGGTCGCCGATGCGCCGGGTCACGCCGTCCACGTCCAGCCGCTCGAGCAGGAGCTGCGCGTCGCGCCGGCCGACGCCCGCCAGGTCGCGGAAGCGGGCGAGCGTGATCTCGCCGGCAGCGCCGCACTCGGCCGTGACGAGGTCGCGCGCCACCTCGTATGCGCCCGACGCGACCGCGTAGCCGTCGCCGAGGCGGACGAGGCGCCCGTCCGCCTCGAGGAACCGCGCCAGCTCGGCGTCCTCGACCTTCGTCGCGACGAGGCCCGACGACGCAAGCGTCGCCTCGAGCTCCGCGGCAGCCACCCCGCGCGCCCCCAGCGACGCAGCCGCGCCGGGAAGCACCACTGACGCCCCGCGCCGCTCGACGGGGAGCAGCGGGAGCACCGCCGTCGCCCACGGCTCGGGCAGCAGGGCGGCGGAGGGGAGCCCGGGCTCGAGCGGCGCCTCCTCGGCGCGGGCCTCGAGCCGCTGGGTGACGTGTGCTGCGGTCTCCTCGAGCCATGCGTCCGAGAAGGCCCAGCCGTCCGCGACGCGAACCGCGTCGAGC
>DASTKY010000295.1:0-7649 GCA_035715495.1 Gaiella sp.
AAGCGCCGGCTGCGGTCGCGCGTCAGGACGCCGAGAAGGCTCTGCGGCCCCTCGTCGCCGAGGAGCGGCATCACGAGCCCCGCGCGGACCGGCGCCAGGCCGTCGGGCGCGACGAGGTCGCCCGCGAACGCGACCTCGATCGCCCGGGCGCCCCGGTAGTCGGGGAATCCCATGCGGGCGATGTGGTTCGTCTCGGACTCCGAGAGCCCCACGGTCGCCACGAGCGGCGCCGCGTCGCCGCGGGTGACGAGCGCGATCGCGCCGTCGGCCGACGTCCGCTCGCGGGCGAGCTCGAGTGCGCGCACCATCGGCTCCGGGTCGTCGGCGAGGTCGAGCGCGCCGACGGGGCTCGGCGACTGGATCGTCGTCAGCGCGTCGTTGAGCGTCTGCGCGAACGTCGCGAGCCGCTCGTCGAAGCGGCGGAGCATCGTGACCGTGACCTCCTCCTGCCGCGTCAGGAGCCGGCGGATGGCGAGCACGAAGAGCACGAGTGACAGCGCGGCCAGGCCGAGCGCTGCGACCGCGAGCCATTGGTTCATCGAGCCCTCGCCCCCCTCGTGGGCGCCGCTCCGCGTCCCTCCATCGAGGGAACCCTAGAGGGGGGTGCGGACAGTCCGGCCGCGCCGGATCCGTCCGTCGCGCGGGCTATCGTCGCCGCCGTGGCGCACGCTCCGGCACCGGTGGTGACCCTCGGGACGCCTCCCGAGGCGGTCGAGGCGAGGCTCGCCGCGCTCGCGTCGCGCGTCGCGCCGCCCGAGCGCGCGACCGCCGGCCCGCAGCGGGTCGTCGAGGCGCTGCCGCCCCTGCAGCTCGATCGCCCGCCCCGTCCGACGTGGCCGACCCTGGCGGCGCTCGCGATCGTGACGGGGCTCGTCGCGCTCGGGCTCGGCGCGTGGGCGGTCGCGAGCGAGCTGCGCTCGGGCGAGGCGCCCCCGGCGAGCCCGACGGTCGACCGCTCGCTCTCCGTCCTCACCGATGCGTCGGCCGAGCGCTATCCGCTGCGCGGCTCGGTCAACCGGATCGTGCTCGTGGTCGCCGGCGACGGCCGCGCCGTCCTCGCGCTCGACGGGCTCGGCCCGGCGCCCGAGGGCACCGCGTACCGCGCCTGGCTCGTCGCGCCGGGCTCCGCGACGCCCGTCGCGGTGGCGGAGTTCGACGGCGCGGACCGCGCGGTGCCGCTCGACCGCGCGGTGGAGCACGGCGCGCGGGTGGGCGTCACGCTCGAGCCGATCCCCGGGACCGACGAGCCGACGCGCCGGCTCCGGCTCGTCGCGCTGCGCTCCTAGGCGCGGCCGCGACCGGGTGGGTGCCCGGCCGGAGCCGGACACCCGTCACTCCGCGGCCAGACTCGCCTGATCCTTGCCCTGCTCCTTCGCGCGGTAGAGCGCCGAGTCGGCGCGCTCGAAGAGCCCCGCGGCCGTCTCGCCGTGGCGCAGCTCGGCGATGCCGGCCGAGACCCGCACCTTGTGCCCGCCCGGCACGGAGAGCGTCGAGACCGCGTCGTGCATCCGGTCGAAGAGCTGCGACGCGTCCTCCGAGCTCGACTCGGGCATGATCACCGCGAACTCGTCCCCGCCGACCCGGCAGCCGATGTCGACCGAGCGGATCTCGTTCCGCAGCCGCTCCGCGATCTGCGCGAGCACGGCGTCGCCCGCCAGGTGACCGATCCGGTCGTTGACCGCCTTGAAGTCGTCGCGGTCGAGGATCAGGAGGGCGAGGCGGCGGTCGTAGCGCTGCGCGCGCAGCGCCTCGCGCCGAAGGGTCTCGTGGAAGTACCGCTGGTTGAAGAAGCCGGTGAGCGCATCGGTCTCCGCCAGCTGCCGCGCCTCGCGGTAGCGCCGCGCGTTCTCGATCGCGGGGATGCACGTGTCCGCGATCTGCTCGATCGCGGCGACCCGCTCGGGGGACGGCTCGTACCCCGGGCTGCGCCAGAAGAGCGCGAGGCTCCCGAGCGCGCTGCCGTCGCGTCCGACGAGGGGGAGGAAGAGGCCGCCGCGGATCAGGTGCGTGTCGGCCGCGTCCGCCGCGCCGTAGCGGTAGTTGACCGTGATCGGGCCGGGAGGCAGGGCGCCCACGGCGCCGGAGGACGGCGGGTGCGCCGCCTCCTCGGGGGTCATCCCGCGCGTCGCCATCGTGCTCGCGCCGCCGCCGTCGTCGAGCGCGACCATGGCGGCGTCGAAGCCCGGCACCTCGAGCGCCGCGTCGAGCACGCGGTCGAGCAGCTCCTCGAACTCGACCGAGCCGCCGAGGTCGCTCAGGAAGCGGTTGCGGCGGCTCTCGCGCTCCGCCCGCTCCAGCGCGTCGGAGAGGTCGCGGCCGAGGTCGTCCATCCGCGTCCGCATCTCGTCGACGGCCTGGACGAGCCGGTCGTCGCGGGACGGGCGTGGCGGTCCCCGCCGCGCGACGACGAGCGCGGCGAGCACGACCCCCAGAAGAGCCGTCGCCGCAATGATCGCTCCGATGATCGTTCCGCTCGAGATACCCCTGACCCTTCCCCCGGGCGCACTGTAATCGGGATGGCGCGCTTCGGCCATCCTCCCGTCGCATTTCGTCGGGATCCGGCACGGGTGCGCGGTTTCGGCTACCATGACCCGTCCCGCGGCGGGGTCGTTCTGCCTGCCGCGCTCGTTCTGTGCCGAAGAAGCTTCGACCGAATCGATAGGAGTCGCGTGCCCACCGTCAACCAGCTCGTCCGCAAGGGACGCAAGGATCCGAAGACGAAGGTGAAGACCCCTGCGCTCCGCGGTGCGCCGCAGAAGCGCGGCGTCTGCACGCGCGTGTACACGACGACTCCGAAGAAGCCGAACTCCGCGCTGCGCAAGGTCGCGCGCGTCAAGCTGACGAACCAGAGGGAGGTCGGCGCCTACATCCCCGGCGAGGGGCACAACCTGCAGGAGCACTCGGTCGTGCTGATCCGGGGCGGCCGCGTCAAGGACCTGCCGGGGTTCCGCTACAAGGTGATCCGCGGCGGGCTCGACACGTCGGGCGTCGCCGACCGCCGGCAGGGCCGCTCGAAGTACGGCGCCAAGAAGGGCGGGTCGTAGGCCGATGCCGCGCCGCGCAGAGATCCAGCCGCGCACCGTCGAGCCCGATTCCGTCTACGGGTCGGTGCTCGTCACGCAGCTCGTCAACCGCCTCATGGTCGACGGCAAGAAGTCGATCGCCGAGCAGGTCGTCTACGACGCGCTCGCGCAGGTCGCCGAGAAGACCGGCAAGCCGGCGCTCGAGGCGCTCGAGGCCGCCGTCAAGTCCGTCACGCCGGTGCTCGAGGTCCGCTCGCGCCGCGTCGGCGGCGCCAACTACCAGGTTCCCGTCGAGGTGCCGCCGCGCCGCGGCCGCACGCTCGCGATCCGCTACCTCGTGACGTTCGCCCGCGAGCGGCGCGAGAAGGGGATGCAGAACAAGCTCGCGGCCGAGCTCCAGGATGCGATCGACGGCCAGGGCGGCGCGTTCAAGCGCAAGGACGACATGTATCGGATGGCGCAGGCCAACAAGGCCTTCGCGCACTACAGGTGGTAGAGGGATGAGCACGACGACGGCAGCAGCGGTCGCGCTCGACCGCGTTCGGAACATCGGGATCATGGCCCACATCGACGCGGGCAAGACCACGACGACCGAGCGGATCCTCTACTACACCGGCCGCACCCACAAGCTGGGCGAGGTCCACGAGGGCGCCGCGACGATGGACTGGATGGCCCAGGAGCAGGAGCGCGGGATCACGATCACGTCCGCCGCCACGACGGCGTTCTGGCGCGACCATCGCGTCAACATCATCGATACTCCCGGGCACGTGGACTTCACCGTCGAGGTGGAGCGGTCGCTCCGCGTCCTCGACGGCGCGGTCGCCGTCTTCGACTCCGTCGCGGGCGTGCAGCCGCAGTCCGAGACGGTCTGGCGCCAGGCCGACCGTTACGGCGTCCCGCGGATCGCCTTCATCAACAAGATGGACCGCACGGGCGCGGACTTCGCCGCCGCGGTGCAGTCGATGCGCGACCGGCTCGGCGCCAACCCGGTGCCGGTGCAGATCCCGATCGGCGAGGAGGACCGCCACGTCGGCGTCGTCGACCTCGTCGAGATGCGCGCGATCGTCTACGAGGACGAGCTGGGGCAGTCGTTCACCATCGGCGAGATCCCGGCCGAGCTCGAGACCGCCGCCGAGGAGGCGCACCACGCGCTGATCGACGCGGTCGCCGAGCACGACGACGAGCTGATGGAGACGTACCTCGAGGACGAGTCCTCGGTCACGTCCGAGATGATCCGCCGCGCGCTCCGCGCGGGGACGCTCGCCGACGCGATCACGCCGGTGCTGCTCGGCTCCGCCTTCAAGAACAAGGGCGTGCAGCCGCTGCTCGACGCCGTCGTCGACTACCTTCCGAGCCCGCTCGACGTCCCCGCCGTCCAGGGCACCGACCCGAAGACGGAGGACGAGATCACCCGGCCGGCGTCCGAGGACGCGCCCTTCTCGGCGCTCGTCTTCAAAGTCATGTCCGACCCGTTCGTCGGGAAGCTCACCTACTTCCGCGTCTACTCGGGCCGCGTCAAGGCGGGCGACCGCGTGATGAACACGACGAACGGCAAGACCGAGCGGATCGGCCGCATCCTCCAGATGCACGCGAACCACCGGGAGGAGCGCGAGGACATCGGCGCGGGCGAGATCGCCGCGGCCGTCGGCCTGAAGCAGTCGACGACGGGCGACACCCTGTCGGTCGAGTCGTCGCCGATCGTGCTCGAGTCGATGACGTTCCCCGACCCGGTGATCTCGGTCGCGATCGAGCCGAAGACCAAGGGCGACCAGGACAAGCTGGGCCAGGGCCTCGCGCGCCTCGCGGAGGAGGACCCGACCTTTCGCGTCTCGACGGACGAGGAGACCGGCCAGACGCTGATCGCCGGCATGGGCGAGCTGCACCTCGAGATCCTCGTCGACCGCCTCCTGCGCGAGTTCCGCGTCGACGCGAACGTCGGCCGGCCGCAGGTCGCCTACCGCGAGACCGCGGGGCAGGCCGTCGACAAGATCCAGGGCAAGTTCGTCCGGCAGACCGGTGGCTCGGGCCAGTACGGCGACGTGGTCATCAACCTGGTTCCCCAGGAGCCCGGCGCCGGCTACGAGTTCGAGGACAAGGTCGTCGGCGGGAAGATCCCGAAGGAGTACATCAAGCCCGTCGACGAGGGCATCCAGGAGGCGCTCGGCGCCGGCGTCCTCGCCGGCTACCCCGTGGTCGACATCAAGGTCCAGCTCATCGAGGGCTCGTACCACGAGGTCGACTCGAGCGAGCGCGCCTTCAAGATCGCCGGCTCGATGGCCGTCAAGGAGGCGCTCAAGCGGTCGAAGCCCAAGCTCCTCGAGCCGATGATGGCCGTCGAGGTCGTGACGCCCGAGGACTACCTCGGCGACGTGATGGGCAACCTCAACGCGCGGCGCGGCCGCGTCGTGCACCTCGAGCCGCTCGGCAACTCGCAGTCGATCAAGGCGAGCGTGCCGCTCTCGGAGATGTTCGGGTACGCCACGGACCTGCGGTCGATGACCCAGGGCCGGGCGACGTTCACCATGCAGTTCGACCGCTACGAGGACGTTCCCGCGTCCATCGCGGCGGACATCGTCGACGCCCAGGCGGGCGCGTAGGCAAAGCCGGAAGGAGACCGGAACCGCAATGGCCAAGCAGAAGTTCGAGCGGTCGAAGCCGCACGTCAACATCGGCACGATCGGTCACATCGACCACGGGAAGACGACCCTCACCGCGGCGATCACCAAGGTGCTCTCCGAGACCGGGACGGGTACGGCCGAGCGCGACTTCGCGTCGATCGACTCCGCCCCCGAGGAGCGCCAGCGCGGCATCACGATCAACACCGCGCACGTGGAGTACGAGACGGAGAACCGCCACTACGCGCACGTCGACTGCCCGGGGCACGCCGACTACATCAAGAACATGATCACGGGCGCCGCCCAGATGGACGGCGCGATCCTCGTGGTCTCCGCCGCCGACGGGCCGATGCCGCAGACGCGGGAGCACATCCTCCTCGCGCGCCAGGTCGAGGTGCCGGCGATGGTCGTCGCCCTCAACAAGGCCGACATGGTCGACGACGAGGAGCTCCTCGAGCTCGTCGAGATGGAGGTGCGCGAGCTCCTCTCCAAGTACGACTTCCCCGGCGACGACATCCCGATCGTCCGCGTCTCGGCGCTGAAGGCGCTCGAGGGCGACGCGGAGTGGACGTCGAAGATCGTCGAGCTCATGGAGGCGGTCGACTCCTACATCCCGGAGCCCGAGCGCGACGTCGACAAGCCCTTCCTGATGCCGATCGAGGACGTCTTCACGATCACCGGTCGCGGCACCGTCGTCACGGGCCGGATCGAGCAGGGGAAGATCGAGGTCGGCAACGAGGTCGAGATCGTGGGCATCCACGAGAAGGTCGAGAAGACCACGGTCACGGGCCTCGAGATGTTCCAGAAGATCCTCGACTTCGCGCAGGCCGGCGACAACGCGGGCGCGCTGCTCCGCGGCGTCAAGCGCGAGGACGTCGAGCGCGGCCAGGTGCTCGCGAAGCCGGGCTCCATCACGCCGCACACGCAGTTCAAGGCCGAGGTGTACGTCCTCTCGAAGGAGGAGGGCGGGCGCCACACGCCGTTCTTCAACGGCTACCGGCCGCAGTTCTACTTCCGCACCACCGACGTGACGGGCGCGATCAAGCTCCCGGAGGGCCAGGAGATGGTCATGCCGGGCGACAACACGAACATGGAGATCGACATGCACCAGCCGATCGCCATGGATCAGGGCCTGCGCTTCGCGATCCGCGAGGGCGGCCGCACGGTCGGCGCCGGCGTCGTGACGGAGATCATCAAGTAGGGAGGGGCTCGCCCCTCCCTCTCTCTTCTCTCCCTGGGACACGAAAGCGAATGGCTCAACAGAAGATCCGGATCCGGCTCAAGGGCTACGACCACCAGCAGGTGGACCGCTCGGCGTCCCAGATCGTCGAGACGGCGCAGCGGACCGGTGCGACCATCACCGGCCCCGTGCCCCTGCCCACCGAGAAGAACGTCTACTGCGTGATCCGCAGCCCCTTCAAGGACAAGGACTCGCGGGAGCACTTCGAGGTCCGCACGCACAAGCGCCTGATCGACATCCACAGCCCCACCCCGCGCACCGTCGACTCGCTCATGCGGCTCGACCTGCCGGCCGGGGTCGACATCGAGATCAAGCTCTGATGAAGAGCATCCTCGGCAGAAAGCTCGGCATGACCCAGATCTTCGACGAGGAGACCGGGGCAGTCGACGCCGTCACCGTGATCGAGGCGGGCCCGTGCCCGGTCGTCGCGGTGCGGACCGAGGCGGCGGACGGCTATGACGCCGTCCAGCTCGCGTTCGGCGAGACGCTCGACCGCAAGCTCTCGAAGGGCGAGCTCGGCCATCTCCGCAAGTCCGGCGTCGGCGCCCATCGGCACCTCGTCGAGTTCCGCGGGACGAGCGAGCTCCAGGCCGGCGAGACGGTCACCGTGGAGGCGTTCGAGGCCGGCGACCGGGTCAAGGTCGCGGGCACGTCGATCGGCAAGGGCTTCCAGGGAACCATCAAGCGCCACAACTTCCACCGGGGACCGGCGAGCCACGGCTCGCACAACGTCCGCAAGCCCGGCTCGATCGGCGCGTCGGCGACACCGTC
>DASTKY010000296.1:0-9606 GCA_035715495.1 Gaiella sp.
GTCCCGTCGCGCTGGGCGAGCGAGACGATGATCCCGTTCCGGCCGGGCGCGACCGGGCCTGCCAGCTCGACGCCGTGCTCGCCGAGGAGGTCGGCCGCGAGCCGTCCGGCTGCGTCGTCGGCGCGCTTGCCGAGCCACCGCGCCGTGCCGCCGAGCGCGGCGACCCACGCCGCGACGTTCGCGCCCTGCCCGCCCGCGGAGAGCGTGACGCGCGAGGGCGTGTCCGCGTCCCGGGCGAGGTCGCGCTCCGCCCGCACGACCACGTCGAGCACGAGATCGCCGAGGGACACGACGCGCATCTCCTACGATCGTCGCATGGCGCGCGACGACGAGCCCGACGTGCGTGGCCGGCGTGCCCGGATGCGGTCGTTCGTGATCGGCGGCCTCGTCGGCGCCTCGGCCGTCGCGGCGGGGCTGCGTCGCGCCCAGCGGCGCCGGCGCCGCCCGGTGCAGACGGGCCTCGGCGCGTTCGAGGGAGCGCCGTGCTACCGGGAGTTGCTCGAGAAGGAGCGCAGGGACGACCCGTAGCCGCGTCGCTCGCGCTCGGCGAGCACGACCGTCCGGATGTTGACGTCGGCGTCGCCGATCCCGAGCGCCTGGCCGACGAGGAGCGCGCGGGCGCCGTAGTAGAGGTACGCCTCGGGCGTCACGGTCGGCTCGCGCGTCCGGAGGACGAGGAACGGCCCGAACACCCGCGCCTCGAAGGCGCCCGCCGGGTCGGGGAGCCGCCGCTCGATCGCGAGCGACGGCCGCGTGTTGTTGCGCTCGCTGGCGTCGAGCACCCACACGCCCCGTCCGAGCGGCGCGCGGCGCTCGAGCGTCCGGAGCGCGAGCCGCGAGTCGGCGCGCGGCACGACGGCGGTCGGCAGCGAGCGGTTCCGCTCCCAGGCGCCGAGGTACAGCGGCTCGTACCCGAAGAGGACGTCGTCATCGCGCGTCGTCGCGGCGAGCCACGCCTCGGCCTCGGCCCGCGCCGCCTGGCGGGCGTCGGGCTCCCACTCGAAGAGGGCGGGCGTCCGCTCCCACGCCCAGCCGACCTCGAGCACGAGCAGGAGCGCGGTCGCCACCACCGCGACGGTCGGCAGCCGGCGCGCGAGGCGGATCATCCCGGTCGCGACCGCGATCGCGAGCAGCGGCGCGAGGTAGATCAGGTGCCGCGACTCGGGCGCCGCCGAGCCGCCGAGCTTCGCGAGGACGAACGCCGCGGTGGTGACGCCGACCGAGCAGAGCACGAAGGCTCGTGCCCGGCCGCCCATCGCGACGACGCCGAGGACGGCCGCCGCCAGCACCGCGAGCGTCACGGGCCACCAGCCGGCCGTCGCGTCGCCGACCGAGCGCCAGAGGTAGCGCGCGACCGCGCCCGGGCCGCCGAGCTTCTCGCCGCCTCCGCCGACGCCGACCTCGAAGCGGTCGACGAGGACGAGGTCAGTCAGCCAGAACGGGATGCCGAGCACGAGCACGACCGCGCCGGCCACGGCCGCCTCCCTGATCCGGTCGCGCCGCGCGACGAGCACGTAGGCGCCCTGGCCCGCGAGGAGCAGCACCGCATACGGGTGCGCCGCCGTGGTCACGAGCGCGGCGACGGCCCAGAGCGCCCAGCGCCCGCGCCCGCCGCGCTCGAGCGCGGCGAGGAGGGCGAGCGAGCACGCGAGCGAGCAGCAGAGAAAGAGGCTGTACATCCGCCCGTAGACCCCGTGGAAGAGGAAGAGCCAGCTCGGCGCCACGAGCGCCGTGGCGAGCAGCGCGACGGCGCGGCCGCTCCCGAGCCGTCGCGCGAGCAACGCGACGAGCGGGAGGCTCGCGACCGCGAAGAAGGCGGAGAGGAAGCGGAGGCCGCCGAGACCGAAGCCGAGGTGGGCGACGCCCCATGCGAGCACGAAGTGGAGCGGCGCGCCGCCGCGCTCCTGCGTCACGTGCTCGATCACGCCGGGGAAGCTGTCGCGGCCGACGAAGAGCGCGAGCGTCTCGTCCTCGTGGGGCGGCCACGCCATCAGCTGGTGGAGGAGGAACGCCGCCGCCGCGAGGGCGATCGCGGACACGCCGAGCCAGAGCCACCACTCCGTCGCGAGCGCGCGCACGGAAACCCGCCCGGTGTCGACCGCGGGCGTCTCCGTCCTGGCCTCGATCCCTTGCGTCATCGCGGTTTCCGCCATCTTCGCTGGTAGATTGGCCCGCCATGCCCATCTACGAGTACCGGTGCCCGAACGGCCACACGTTCGAGGTCTTCCAGCGCATGAGCGACGCGCCCGCGAGCGCGTGCGAGGTCTGCGGCGCCGGCCCCGTGGAGAAGGTGCTGTTCCCCGTCGCGGTGCACTTCAAGGGCTCCGGCTTCTACTCGACCGACTACGGGCGGGGCTCGCGCAAGGGCGGCAAGGAGGGCGACTCCGGCGGCGCCTCGAGCGACGGCGCCGGGAAGACCGAGAAGCCCGCCGCGGCGAAGGAGTCGAAGTCGTCCGACTCGTCCAAGTCGGACTCGTAGCGACGCGCGGCGCGCGTCACCCGCGCTGCTCGCCGATCAGGCAGCCCGGCGCGTAGGGGAGCCCACGCGGCGGCGGCTGGGGCGCCGACCGTCCCGTGAACATCGCGACCGTCGCGACGTTGTCCTCCGAGCCGAGGATCACCGACTCGCCGCCGACGGTCGCGCCGTCACCCCCGAGCCGGCAGTGGAGCGCCTCGCCCTTGTCGGCCCGGAAGTAGGTCCAGCCGAGCTGCATCAGCTCCGACGCGCCGAGGTCGGTCGCGAGCGGCGTGACGAGCTCGTCGCCGACGAACGGGAGCTTCAGCGCCGTCCCGAGGCTCGTCATCCTGTCGAGCGTCGCGGCGATCACCTGCTGTTGCCGGCGGGCGCGGTCGAAGTCCGTCTCCCGCGGGTTCAGGAGGTTGTGCCGGATCCGCGAGTAGACGAGGGCGCGGCGGCCGTCCATCTCCTGCGTGCCCTTCGCGAAGCGCCAGCCGGGCCAGGCGTTGCAGCGCGCGGCGGTCTTGTACGGGCAGTCGAACTTGTTCGAGCGGATCCGCCGGGGCACGTTCACCTCGATCCCGCCGACGGCGTCGATCAGCTGCTCGAACCGGTCGAAGTCGACGAAGGCGACGTGGTTGACGTCCAGCCCCGTGAGCTCCTTCACGGTGCGGAGCGCGAGCGCCGGGCCGCCGATCTGGTTCGCGGCGTTGATCTTCGCCGTCCCGACCTCCGGGATCTCGACCTGGAGGTCGCGCGGGATGGAGAGGAACGCCAGGCGGCGCTTCCCCGGGTCCGTGCGCAGCAGCATGATCGAGTCCGAGCGGTTGGCGCCCTCACGGCCGGCGCGGTTGCCGCCGTCGCTCCCGAGCACGAGGACCGTCGTCGGCGTGGAGAGCAGCATCCCGTCCGTCTTCGTCAGCTGGCGGCGGACGCCGGCCGGCACGCGGCCGTTCGCCTCCTCCACGCCGTTCGAGAGCGCGAGGTAGCTGCCCACGGCCCACGCGACGAGGAGCACGAGCAGCAGCACGAGCGCGAGGACGACCCAGCGGCCGACCCTGCGGCGCTTGCGCGGCGCCTGCGGGCGCGCCGGATCGGCGGGCGCCGAGCGGCCCTTCGCGTCGTGTCGTTTGAGCGGTACGCGCCCCTTGGCCCGGCCGCCCCGATACACCCGGTACGGCTTGTCCTGAGCGGGCATGAGCCGGGGTATGGTAGCCGCGCTGTGCCGCCAGACCGGGTCATCGGGGTGGACGTCGGCGGGACGAAGATCCGTGCCGGAATGCTCGGTCGGGACGGCTCCGCCGAGCGCGTGACCGAGGTCCCGTCGCCCACCTCGAGCGCCGATTCGTTCCTCCGCGAGCTCGACCGCGTGATCGAGACGCTACTGCCCGAGGGGCCAGCGGCGATCGGCGTCGGCGTCCCGATGACGATCGACCGGGTGACGGGCATCGCGCTCCGCGCGAACAACCTCCCCCTCTTCGAGATCGACTTCACGCGACGGCTCCGCGAGCGGTTCGGACTGCCGATCGGCCTCGAGAACGACGGCAACGCGACCGCGCTCGCCGAGTGGCGGCTGGGCGCGGGTCGCGGAGCGCAGGACCTCATCGCGCTCGCGCTCGGGACAGGCGTCGGCGGGGGCCTCGTGCTCGACGGCCGGCTCTACCGCGGCTGGGCCGAGCTCGGGCACATCGTCGTCGAGGCGGACGGCCCGCCCTGCCAGGGCAACTGCGACGGCCGCGGCCACCTCGAGGCCGTCGCCTCCGGCGAGGCGGCCGAGAGCGCGGCCGAGGCGATCTGGGGCGTGCGCGACGCCCACCGACTGCTGGACGAGGCGCGCGCCGGGGATCCTCCCGCGCGGGAGGCCGTCGACCGGATCGGGCACTACCTCGGGATCGCGATCGGCTCCCTGACGAACATCTTCGTGCCCGAAGTCGTCGTGGTCGGCGGCGGCTTCGGCGCCGCCGCGTGGGACTTGCTCCGCGAGCCTGCCCTCGCGGCCGCCCGGCGCGAGGCGATCGAGCCTGCCGACGAGACGCTGCAGGTGGTCCCGGCCGCCCTCGGCGACGAGGCAGGCCTCGTCGGGGCGGGCCTCGTCGGGTTCGAGGCGCTCGACGGGGATCGCTAGGCGCGGGGCCGATGCCGCTCCTCGTCTGCGCGACGCCGATCGGGAACCTCGAGGACGTGACGCTCCGCGTGCTCGGCGCGCTCCGCGAGGCCGACGCGGTGCTCTGCGAGGACACGCGCCGCACGCGGATCCTGCTCGACCGCTACGAGATCCGCGCGAAGGCGCTCGTGAGCCTCCATCGCCACAACGAGCGCGCGCGGGCCGGGGAGCTGCTCCCGCGGCTCGCCGCCGGCGAGACCCTCGCGCTCGTCTCCGACGCGGGGCTGCCGGGCGTCAACGACCCCGGCGCGATCCTGCTCGCGGCCGCGCTCGCCGCCGGCGTGCCGGTCACGGTGCTGCCGGGGCCGAGCGCGGTCGAGACCGCGCTCGTCGCGAGCGGGCTCGGCGCGCCGCAGTACCGCTTCCTCGGCTACCTGCCGCGTCGCGAGGCGGAGCTCCGCGCGCTGTGGGACGAGTCGCGCGGCTGGGAGCACGCCGCCGTCGCCTTCGAGTCGCCTCGGCGCCTGCCCCGCGCCCTGCACGAGCTCGCCCGCGTCGACCCCGATCGTCGGGTCGCGGTCTGCCGCGAGCTCACGAAGCGCTTCGAGGAGGTGGCGCGGGGCACCGCCGCCGAGCTGGCGGAACGGTTCCGGGAGCCGCCGAAGGGCGAGGTGACGCTCGTCGTCGCCGCCGCCGCACCGGTCGGCCAGGACGACGACGCGTCCGCCGCGGAGGCGGTACGACAGCTCGTGGACGCGGGCGCCTCGCGGCGCGTGGCCGCCGACGTCGTCGCCCGCCTGACCGGGAGGTCCCGCAACGCGCTCTACCGCTCGTCGCTGCCGCGATCCGATTGACGCCGTCCGGCCGCGGCGATACCCTCACCTCACCCGCGTTGCCCGCGCAGAGAACGACGGAGGTGTCACGTGCACCGATTCCTCGTGCTCGGCGCAGTGCTCGCCGCGGCACTCGTCCACGGAGCCGCAGCTCGGGCCTGGTCGTGGCCCACCGACGGGCCGGTGCTCCGGCCGTTCGAGCTCGGACCCGACGGCTACGCGGCCGGGCAGCACCGCGGCCTCGACGTCGGCGGCGACGCGGGCTCGCCCGTCCGCGGGCCTGCCGCGGGCACCGTCACGTTCGCGGGCGTCGTCCCGACCCACGGCCGCGGCGTCACGATCCTCACGGCGGACGGCTACGCCGTGACGCTCTTCCACCTCGAGTCGATCGCGGTCGCCAGGGGCGACGCGGTCGGCGAAGGAGCCGTGATCGGGACGCTGGGCTCGAGCGGCGAGCCCGAGCACGGCGTCCCCGCGCTCCACCTCGGGATCCGGCGCGCGGACCAGCCGGAGGGCTACGTCGACCCGGTCGGCCTGCTCCCGGCCCGGCCCGCGGCACCGGCCGCGCAACCGCCGGTCGCAGCCGTCCCGGCGCCCGCCGTCGTGCCGACTCCCGTCCCGCCGCCCGTCGCGCCGCCGCCGGCGACCGCGGCGCCCCCGCCGCCGACCGCTCCCGGGGCTCCTCCCGCGGCCCCGCAGCCGTCCGCCGCCGGCGCGACGACGCAGGTGGAGCAGAGAGCGACGCCGACCGCCTCGCCGGGGGGATCCGGCGTTCCGCAGGGCGTCACGGTCGCGGCCCCGCCGGGGCCGACGGAGACGGCGGACGGCGCCGCCGACGGGGCGCATCGCGACGTCGCGCGAGGCCCGGGTGGGGTCGCCGTCGGACGAGCCGTGGAGGGTTCGACGACGGTTGTCCGGGCGCGCCCCGAGCCGGCGTCACGACCCGCCGTGAGCCGCCCGCGTCCCGCGCGACCGTTCCCGCCGATCGCACGCGCCGTGCCGCAGGCACCGACCGTCGGCCCGTCGCGGGGCGGCCCGACCACGCTCGCCCATCGAGGTGCCGTCGAGCGGGCGGCGCGGCGCCATCGCCCGGAGGCCGCCCCGACGCGCTCCACCCCGCCCGCGGAGACGGCGGTCCGCGTCGACGCTGCGCGTGCGGTCGGGCTGGGTCGGCTCGAACGCCCGGGCACCCTCGCGTCGCCGCTCGTCGTCGACGGTCCCGGCACCGGGATCGGCCTCGCCGAGCTGATCGCGGCGGCCGTCCTCGTGGCGCTCGCCGCGGCCCGGGCCGGCTTGGAGCTCGCCCGTAGAATCGATCGGAATGGAGCCGTACTACCTGACAACCCCGATCTACTACGTCAACTCGACGCCGCACATCGGCCACGCGTACACGACGGTCGCGGCGGACGTGTTCGCGCGCCATCAGCGGCAGCGCGGCCGTGACACGTTCCTCCTCACCGGGGTTGACGAGCATGCGTCGAAGGTCGCCCGCGTGGCCGAGGAGCAGGGGCTCACGCCGCAGGCGTACGTCGACGGGATCGTGGAGGCTTGGCGGGCGCTCCCCGCCCGCCTCGGGGTCGCCAACGACTTCTTCATCCGGACGAGCGACGACGGGCACAAGCGGTTCGTCCAGGAGTTCCTGCAGCGCATCCGCGACAACGGCCGCGACGACATCTACCAGGACGTCTACGCGGGCCTCTACTGCGTCGGCTGCGAGGCGTTCAAGACGGAGGAGGAGCTCGTCGACGGCAAGTGCCCCGAGCACAACACCGAGCCCGAGTGGATCGAGGAGCGGAACTGGTTCTTCCGGCTCTCCGCCTACCAGGACGCGCTGCTCGAGCTCTACGACACGCGACGCGACTTCGTCCTGCCGGGGTTCCGCGCCAACGAGGCGCGAAGCTTCATCGCAGGCGGGCTGCAGGACTTCTCGATCAGCCGCGCGGGGCAGCCGTGGGGCATCCCGATCCCCTGGGACCCGGAGCAGGTCGCCTACGTCTGGGCCGATGCCCTCGTCAACTACCTGAGCGCGCTCACGTACGCGCGCCCCGGCGAGGACCTGATCCCGCGGTACTGGCCGGCCGTGCACCACCTGCTCGCGAAGGACATCCTCCGCTTCCACTGCGTCTACTGGCCCGCGATGCTGCTCGCGGCGGGCTACTCCGTCCCGGAGCAGCTCTTCGTCCACGGCTATCTGCTGCTCGACGACCGCAAGATCTCGAAGTCGCTGGGGAACGTCCTCGACCCGCTCGACCTCGTCGACGTCTACGGGGCCGACCCCGTGCGCTTCTGGTGCGCTCGGTCGGTCTCGTTCGGACAGGACGGGGCGGCGTCGCTCGACGGCGTCCGCGAGCGCTACGAGCGCGAGCTGGGCAACGACCTCGGGAACCTGCTCTCGCGCGTGACGGCGATGCTCGCCCGCTACCGGGACGGCGCCCTTCGGCCCGTTCCTGCGGAGGGCTCGCCGGTCGCCGCGATCCTCGAGCCGCTGGCCGACGACGTCGCGGGTCGACTCG
The DNA here is from genome assembly GCA_035715495.1 of Gaiella sp. GTDB lineage: Bacteria > Actinomycetota > Thermoleophilia > Gaiellales > Gaiellaceae > Gaiella. Next base: position 7,909 of record DASTKY010000296.1, read on the forward strand.
ACGTCTTCGACCTGACCGGCGCGCTCGAGCGCATCTGGGAGGTCGTGCGGGCCCTCAACCGCCACGTCGAGACCACCGCCCCGTGGCAGCTCGCCAAGGACGACACGCGGTCGGAGGAGCTCGACCGCGTGCTCTACGACCTCGTCGACGGGCTCCGCGCGGTCGCGGTCGCGCTCGGCGCCTACGTCCCGGAGACGTCGAGCCGCATCCTCGAGGCGCTCGGGCAACCGGACGACCTCGCCTGGGAGGGCGTCGCGTACGGGCGCACCCGGGCGGCCGAGGGCGTCGGGCCGGCGGCGCCGCTCTTCCCGCGCGTGGACGAGCCTGCGCCGGCGGCGTGATCGACACGCACGCGCACCTCGACGGGTGCGACGAGGAGCCCCGGGAGGTGCTCGCGCGCGCGGCGGCTGCCGGTGTGACGCGCGTCGTCACGATCGGCACCGGGATCGAGTCGTGTCGCCGGGCGCTGGCGATTGCGGAGGCGAACCCGGGGGTCAGCGCGGCGCTCGGGATCGACCCGCACCGCGCGGGGACGGAGGAGGCGGGCCGCGTCGGCGAGCTGCGGGAGCTCCTCGGGCACCGTCGCGTCGTCGCCGTGGGCGAGACCGGCCTCGACGGGTACCACGGCCGGGACACGCTGCGCGAGCAGCGCGTGCTGTTCGACGCCCAGCTCGCGCTCGCCGACGAGCTCGGCCGGCCGGTCGTGATCCACAGCCGCGAGGCGAGCGAGGAGACCGCCGCCGCGCTCGCGCCCTTTCGCGGCACCGTCGTCCTCCACTGCTTCTCGGACACTGCGCTCCTCGCCCCGGCGCTCGAGCGCGGCTACTACGTCTCCTTCGCGGGGAACGTGACGTACCCGCGGGCCGAGGAGCTCCGCGGCGCGGCCGCGGAAGTGCCCGCCGACCGCATCCTCGCGGAGACCGACAGCCCGTACCTCGCGCCCCAGCCGGTGCGCGGCCGGCCGAACGAGCCCGCGAACGTCCGGCACACCCTCGCGGCGCTCGCGCTCGCCCGCGAGGAGGCGCCCGACGAGCTCGAGGCGCGGATCGACGAGAACGCGACGCGGGCGTTCGGCCTCGACGGCCCGTGACGCGCGTCGCCCCGAAGAAGTCGCTCGGGCAGCACTTCCTCGTCGACCGGAACGTCCTCGGCGTGATCGAGCGGCTCGCGCACCCGAGCCGGGACGACGTGGTCCTGGAGGTCGGCCCGGGCCTCGGCATCCTCACGACGTTCCTCGCGGACCGGGTGCGGCACGTGCACGCCGTCGAGCTCGACCGCTCGCTCGAGCGGCCCCTCCGCGAGGCGCTCGGCGACCGGACGAACGTCGAGCTCCACCTGACGGACGCGCTGGCGCTCGACATCGGCACGCTCGAGCCTTCGCCCGCCAAGCTCGTCGCGAACCTCCCCTACAACGTCGCGACCCCCATCGTCGCCGAGACGCTCCTCGGCGCGCCGACGATCGCATCGTGGTGCGTGATGGTGCAGCGCGAGGTCGCGGACCGGTTCTTCGCCGACCCCGGGTCGAAGGCGTACGGCGCCGTCTCCGTGCTCGTCCGCCTCCATGCGCGACGCACGGGCTTCCACCCGGTCGCGCGGACGGTCTTCCGGCCGCCGCCGAACGTCGACTCGGCGCTCGTCGCGTTCGACCGGATCCCGGCGCCTCCCGACGCCGAGACGGTGCGTCGCGTCGTGAATGCC
>DASTKY010000297.1:0-2291 GCA_035715495.1 Gaiella sp.
CGTGAAGCTCGGGGGCCGTGTGGCCGCCGACTCGCTCGACTTCGTGCGCGAGCACCACGCCTCGGGCGACCAGGTCGTCGTCGTCCACGGGGCCGGGCCGCAGATCACCGCCGAACTGGAGGCGCGCGGGATCCCGGTCACGTTCGTCCGCGGGCGCCGCGTCACGGATCCGGCGACCCTCGCCGTCGTGCGCTCGTCGCTGGTCGCCGTCGGGGCCGAGCTCGCCGCCGCACTCGGCCCCGCGGCGGTTCACCTCGTAGGAGACGAGATCGGCTTGCAGGCGACGCCGCTCACGGAGCTCGGGCTCGTCGGGGAGCCCGTCGCGTCCCGGCTCGACGCCGTCGTCGCGGCGCTCGAGGTCGGCGCGATCCCGGTGGTCACGCCGATCGCGCTGGGGCCGTTGAACGTCAACGCCGACGAGGCCGCGACCGCGATTGCGGCGAGCGTCGGCGCCGAGCGCGTCGTCTTCCTGTCCGACGTCGTGGGCGTCTTCCTCGAAGGCGCCGTGGTGCGGTCGATCCACGCGGATCACGCGAGCGAGCTCCTCGCGGAGGGCGCGTTCGAGGGCGGCATCGTGCCCAAGCTCATGTCCGCCGTCCGCGCCGCGCGGGCAGGGCTCACCGCCGAGATCGGCGAGACGGCGGTGGTCGCATGACGACGACGACGCTTTCCGCGCTCGAGCGCCTCCTGCCGACCTACGCGCGCGCCGACCTTGCGATCGTGCGCGGCGAGGGCTGCCGCGTCTGGGACTCCGACGGGCGCGAGTACCTCGACTTCGGCGGAGGTATCGCCGTCGTCTCACTCGGGCACTGCCATCCGGCGCCGCTCGCGGCCGCACAGGCGCAGCTCGGGCGACTCTGGCACGCGTCGAACCTCTACCGCACCGAGCCCGCCGAGGAGCTCGCCACGTCGCTCTCCGCTTGCTTCGGTGGCGCGCAGGCGTTCTTCTGCAACTCGGGGGCAGAGGCGGTCGAGGCGGCGCTGAAGTACGCGCGTAAGTCGACCGGGAAGCCGGGCGTCGTCGCCCTCGAGGGCGGCTTCCACGGGCGGACGCTCGGCGCCCTCTCCGTGACGGGTCAGCCCGCCAAGCGCGCGCCGTTCGCTCCGCTCGTGCCCGGTGTTCGCTTCGTTCCTCCGAACGACGTCGCGGGTCTCGCGGCAGCGGTCGACGACGAGGTCGGGCTGATCCTCCTCGAGCCGATCCTCGGCGAGGGAGGCGTGATTCCGCTCGACCCGGACTTCGTCGCTGCGGCGTTCGAGCTCCCGCCGCTCCTCGCCTTCGACGAGGTGCAGACGGGTGTCGGCCGCACCGGGTCGTTCTTCGCCTTCGAGCAGCTGGACGCAAGGCCCGACCTCGTCACCCTCGCCAAGGGGCTCGCGAACGGTCTGCCGATCGGCGCCCTGCTCGTCGCGGATCACGCGGCCGGTGCCTTCGTACCGGGAGACCACGGCTCGACGTTCGGCGGGAACCCGGTCTCGGCCGCGGCGGCGTGCGCGGTGGTGGGCGCGATCGACGACGAGCTGCTGGCCAACGTTCGGGCTCGTGGCTCCCAGCTCGCCGCAGGCCTCGCGGAACTGCCGGGAGTCGACGGCGTGCGCGGACGAGGGCTTCTCATCGGCGTCGAGACGACTGCTCCCGCAGCGGACGTCGTCGATGGAGCGCGCGACGAAGGTCTGCTCGTCCTGACTGCGGGCGAGAACGTCGTCCGCCTCGCTCCGCCGTTGACGGTCGGCGCCGAGGACGTGGCGGCCGCGCTCGAGATTCTCGCGCGCGTTGTTACGCTGCCGCAATGAGCCGGAGACGTCCGGACACGCGTTTCGCACGGGGCCTCGCGAGAGGCCTCTTTCGTCTCCGATGACCTCCACCGCCGCGATCCCGACGGACCTCCTGACGCCGCTCGGCGCGTACCTCCGTCTGCGTGGCGAAGGGGGCGGAAGCTTTCTCCTCGAGTCCGTCGAGCGCGGGCGGCTGGGCCGCAACTCGTTCATGGGGCGTGGAGCGAGGGTCGTCTCGCTGGAGGAGGCGGAGCACGCTGCGCTGCCCGTCGTCGGCTACGTCTCGTACGACTACGTCGCGAAGCTCGAGCCCACGGTGCCGCTTCCGGACGAAGGCACCGGTCTCCCGGAGAGCTCGTTCGTCGTCGCGGAGACGCTCGTGCGCTTCGACCATGGGGCGGGGGTCGCCGAGGTCCTCGCAGGCGACCCGGAGGAGGTCGCGCGCTCGCTCTCCGAGCCGCTCGACGAGCCCCGCGAGCCCGGGGGCGAGCGAGGCGAGCTCAACCGCTCGCCCT
>DASTKY010000298.1:0-4315 GCA_035715495.1 Gaiella sp.
CGAGGAGCCGCGGGCTCCGCTGCCGGACGTCGACCGCGTTCAGCCGGCCGTTCGCCGCGACGAAGAGCGTCCGCCCGTCGGTCTTCGTCAGGTCGGGCTCGTCGACGCCCTCCTCCTGGACGTTCGTACCCGAGAAGTCGACGCCGGCGCCCGACGTGCCGGCGCGGGCGGCGCTCGGCATCGCGACGACGAAGCCGCCGCCGCCGAGCCCCCACGGCCCGACGACCGGCAGGGCCCGCGCGCGGACGTGGTCGAGGAACGAGGGGCACCCGGAGAAGGCCCGCAGCCGCTCGGCCTGGCCGGCGGCGCCGCCGCTCGTCGCACCCGCGACGAGGACGGCGACTGCCGCGACGATCCCCGCGACCCCGGCGCGCGCGCTCATCGCTCTCATGGTGCTCCTACGCCGCCGGGGCGGCAAGACGTCACAGCGGAGCTAGCCGGCCGCAGGCTTCTTCGCGCGGGAGGGCTGCACGCGGGCCGGCTCGCCCGGCATCTTCGGGAAGTTCGGGGGGTACGGCGCCTCCCCGACGCCCTCCGCCTCCTCCCGCGCGACCCACTCGAGGAGCACCTCGAGGTCGCTGACCGTGTCGTCGATCCCGGCCTGCACGTCCCCGAGGCGCGCGAAGCGCTCCGGCATCGTCACGAGGGTGAAGTCCTCGGTCTCGACGTCGGGCAGCTCGTCCCAGGCGACCGGCGCGGAGACCGTCGCGTCCGGGCGTGGTCGGACCGAGTAGGCAGAGGCGATCGTGCGGTCGCGCGCGTTCTGGTTGTAGTCGATGAAGACCCGCTCGCCCCGCTCCTCCTTCCACCACGCGGTCGTCACGAGGTCCGGCGCGCGCCGCTCGATCTCCCGGGCGAACGCAAGGGCGCAACGGCGCACGACCGGGAACTCCCAGCGCGGCTCGATCCGCACCGCGACATGGATGCCGCGATTGCCCGACGTCTTGGGCCATCCCGTGTAGCCGATCTCGTCCAGCACCTCGCGGACGAGCGCAGCGACGCGCTTCCCGTCGGCGAACGTCGTCCCGGGCTGTGGGTCGACGTCGATCCGCAGCTCGTCGGGCCGGTCGACGTCCGCGCGCCGCGACGGCCAGGGGTGGTAGTCGATCACCGCGAGGTTCGCGCCCCAGACGACCTGCGCCACCTCGGTCACGCACAGCTCGTCCGCGTGGCGGCCCGAGGGAAACGTGACGCGCGCCACCTCGATCCACTCCGGCCGCTTCTCCGGAACGCGCTTCTGGTAGATCTGCTCCCCCGCGATCCCGTCGGGAAAGCGTCGGAGCTGCGTCGGGCGCTCGCGGAGGGCGCGGACGATGCCGTCGCCCACGGAGAGGTAGTAGTCGACGAGGTCGCGCTTCGTGTGGCCGGCGTCGGGGAAGAGCACCTTGTCGGGGTTCGTCACCTTGACGATCCGCTCGCCGACCTCGAGCTCGACGAAGGGCGAGGCCATGCCGCGACCCTACTGACAGCGCATCACTTTCCGAAATGAAGCATCGCGGAAAGGCTGTGGTAGCCTCGCGCCCGAGTCTCGTCCCCCTGCTCGAGGAGTCGAACGATGCGGAAGCTTGTCATCCCCTGCCTCGTCCTCGCCGCGGCCGCGGCGCTCGCGGTCGCCGCCTCGGCGACGGGGGCGTCCTCGACCGCCGCCGCGAAGGCCGCGATCCCCGGCTGCGCCGTCGACAGCCTGAATCTCGTCGCCGACGGCACGCTGACGATCGGCGCCGACAACCCGGCGTTCCCGCCGTGGTTCGGCGGCGACGAGAAGACGAAGCCCTGGAAGGTCTCCGATCCGTACAGCGGCAAGGGCTACGAGTCGGCCGTGGCCTACGCGGTCGCGCAGCAGCTCGGCTTCGCGAAGTCCAAGGTCAAGTGGACCGTCCAGCCGTTCACGAACTCGTTCCGGCCGGGCAAGAAGCCGTTCGACTTCTACCTCACGCAGGTCTCGTTCACGCCCGAGCGCGCCAAGGCGGTCGACTTCTCGAACTCCTACTACTTCGTCAACCAGTCGGTCGTCGGCCGCAAGGGCCAGCCGATCGCGAAGGTCAAGTCCATCGCGGGCCTGCGGCCGTTCAAGCTCGGCGCCCAGGTCGGGACGACGTCGTACAACTACATCAAGCGGTTCATCCGCCCCTCGTCGAGCCCGCTCGTCTACGACACGAACGACGCCGCCGTCCAGGCGCTCAAGAACGGGCAGATCGACGGCATCGTCGTCGACCTCCCGACGGCGTTCTACGTCACCGCCGTGCAGGTCGACGACGGCGTGATCGTCGGCAAGCTCCCGACGCGCGGCACGAAGGAGCGCTTCGGGATGGTCTTCGAGAAGGGCAACACGCTGCGCCGCTGCGTCAACCGCGCGCTCAACCGGCTCTGGCTCAACGGGACGATCAAGAAGCTGCAGACGACGTACCTGGCGCGCGCCGGCGCGCCCGACATCAGGTAACTGGGCCGCAACTCCCGGATCCTCGGCGGTCTCACCGCCCGCGGCTCGAGCGAGACGCGGGCGGTGGCGATCGCCGTGGTCTCGACGCTCGTCGTCGTCGGGACGATCGTCCTCGTCGCCACCCAGTCGCCCGGGTGGGACGCGTTCGAGGAGTACTTCCTCAACTGGGGGTACTACCGCGACTCGTTCGGCGAGATCGCCCGCGCGTTCCTCGTCAACGTCCGGATCTTCGTCACCGTCGAGGCGATCGTCCTCGTCACGGCCCTGCTGCTGGCGATCCTGCGGAGTCTCCCCGGCCCCGTCTTCTTCCCGGTCCGCGCGCTCGCGGTGGTCTACGTCGACTTCTTCCGCGGGGTGCCGACGATCCTCGTGATCCTGATGCTCGGCCAGGGCATCCCCGCCCTCCAGCTCTCGTGGCTCCCGACCGACCAGATCTTCTGGGCGAGCGTCGCGCTCGTGCTCGTCTACACCGCGTACGTCTCGGAGGTGTACCGCGCGGGGATCGAGTCCGTCCATCCGAGCCAGGAGGCGGCCGCGCGGTCGCTCGGGCTGACCCGAGCCCAGTCGCTCCGCCACGTCGTCGTGCCGCAGGCGGTCCGCCGGGTGATCCCGCCGCTCCTCAACGACTTCATCGGGCTCCAGAAGGACACGGCCCTCGTCAGCGTGCTCGGGATCGTCGAGGTCCTGCGGCAGACCCAGATCGACCAGTCCGCGACGTTCAACGGGACGTACTACCTCGTCGCGGCGACGCTCTTCGTCCTCGTCACGATCCCGCTCGCGCGGTTCACCGACTGGCTCGTCGCGCGCGACCGGCGCCGCCAGCAGGCGGGGAGGCTCGCGTGAGCGCCGCGCCCGCAGTGGAGCTGGAGGGCATCCACAAGTCGTTCGGCGACCTCGAGGTGCTGCGCGGGATCGACCTCGCGCTCGCCGAGCACGAGGTCGTCTGCCTGATCGGCGCGTCCGGCTCCGGCAAGTCGACGCTGCTCCGCTGCGTGAACCTGCTCGAGCCGATCGACGCCGGGCGGGTCGTGGTGGCGGGGCGTGAGATCACCGCGCGCGGCGTGGACGTCAACGAGGTGCGCCGCGGGATCGGGATCGTCTTCCAGGCGTTCAACCTCTTCCCGCACAAGACCGTGCTCGAGAACGTCACGCTCGCGCCGCGCAAGGCGCGCGGCCTCTCGCGGGCCGAGGCCGCCCGCGAGGCGGACACGCTGCTCGAGCGGTTCGGGCTCGTCGACAAGCGCGCCGACTACCCCGACCGGCTCTCGGGCGGCCAGCAGCAGCGCGTCGCGATCGTGCGCGCGCTCGCGATGCAGCCGCGCCTCCTGCTGCTCGACGAGGTGACGAGCGCGCTCGACCCCGAGCTCGTCGCCGAGGTGCTCGACGTGATCCGCGAGCTCGCTGCCGGCGGGATGACGATGTTGATCGCGACGCACGAGATGGGCTTCGCGCGCGACGTCGCGAACCGCGTCTGCTTCCTCCACGAGGGCCGCATCCTCGAGCAGGGGTCGCCGGACCAGCTCTTCTCCGAGCCCCGGGAGGAGCGCACGCGCCAGTTCCTGCAGCGGATCGTCGCCGCCGGGCGCATGTAGCCGTACCCGGGTCGCGCCCGCGAACCGCCGGGTTATCGTGTGCGCGTGGTGCAGGATCCCTCCCGCGTCGACGTCACGCTCGAGCCGCTCGACGAGTACCTCGTCATCCAGCCGACCTCCGACGAGACCGAGACCCGCGCCGGCCTCATCCTCCCCGCCTCCGCCGCGGCGGCCGCCGTCTGCCGCACGGGGATCGTGACCGCGGTCGGCTCCGACGTGACGGGCGTCGAGCCGGGCGACAAGGTGCTCTACCCGCGCGACGCCGGCTACGAGGTGCGCCTCG
>DASTKY010000299.1:0-3655 GCA_035715495.1 Gaiella sp.
AGTGGAGGTGCATCGTCGCCGACTGCTCGGCGCTGCGCACCGAGAGGGAGAGCGTCCGCGCCTGCTCGTCCCAGTCCGCCCGCTCGAAGATGCCGCGCTCGCGCTCGAGCCACAGCCCGTCGGTCTCCTCGATGTCCTCGCGCGAGGGCGCGAAGACGTCGAACACGAGGCGGCCGTCGGGCTCCAGCACCGAGGCGGCGCCCTGCAGCGCGCGGAGCTTCTCCGCCTCGTCGGGCATGTGGAGGAGCGAGCGGAACGGGATCGTGACGAGGGGCACGCGCTCGTCGACGGGCGGCTCGCGGAGATCGCCGAGGCGCAGGTCGACGAGCGCGGCGACGCCCTCCTGCTCGGCCCGCTCCCGCGCGACGGCGATCATCCCGGGCGACTCGTCGACGCCGATCACCGGGATCCCGGCACGGGCGGTCGGGACCGCGATCCGCCCGGTGCCGACGGCCAGCTCGACGACCGGGCCGCCCGACGCGACGGCCTCGTCCACGTAGAACTCGACGTCCTCGGTCACGGAGACCGACCACGGGTCGTAGATCCGTGCGATCCGGTCGTAGAGCGCGTCGCTCACGGGCGGCGCACCACGTAGACCGCCTCGCGGCTCGTCTCGTCGAGGGGGTCGCGGTCGAAGGTGCCGTAGCGCGCCTCGACCTCCAGCCCGGCCTCGGCGACGAGCGCGTCCCACTCGTCGACGCCGACCCACCAGATGGGCACCGTGGCGCCGCTCGCGAGCGTCAGGTCGATGCGGCGGTCGTCGAAGTCGTAGTCCACGCGGTGCCGCACGCCGCCCTGCTCGCGCCACGCGCCGCCGATCTCGTCGGCGATCGCCGGGTCGAAGACGAAGGCGTTCCAGGCGAAGCGACCGCCGGGCACGAGCGCCTCGCGCACGCGCTCGAAGACGCGGAGCCGGTCGGCGCGGGTGGGGAGGTGGAGCAGCGAGCGGAACGGGCAGATGACGAGATCGGTCGGCTCGTCGAGGCGGAGGTCGCGCATGTCGCCCTGCCGCAGGTCGAGCTCGACGCCGGCGCGGGCCGCGCGCTCGGCCGCGCCGGCGAGCATCGCCTCCGAGAGGTCGAGCCCGATCACCCGTCGGCCGGTGCGCTCCGCGATCGGCACGGCGATGCGCCCGTTGCCCACCGCGAGCTCGACGACGGGGCCTTGCGCCTCCGCGGCGAGGGAGACGTAGAAGGCCACGTCCTCGGTCATGTGGCCCGACCACGCGTCGTAGACCGGTGCGAAGGCGTCGTAGGCGCTCATGCGGCCGATTCAAGCAGCTGATCGGGCGAGGGCGGTGCTAGCCTCGCCCCTCCGATGGACGTCCCGACGCTCGAGGAGGCGGCTCTCGCTGCGGTCGCCGCGGCGGGGTCGACGGACGAGCTCGAGACGGTGCGCGTCGAGTACCTCGGCCGCAAGAGCGAGCTGAAGCTGGCGCTGCGCGAGGTGCGCGACCGCGAGACGGGCATGACCCTCAACGCGGCGCGCGTCCGGATCGAGGGCGCCGTCGACGCGCGCGAGGCGGAGCTCGCCCGGCAGGAGCTCGACCGCCGGCTGAGCGAGGAGCGCGTGGACGTGACGCTGCCCGTCGGTGGCGACACGCGCGGCCGGCTCCACCTGATCACGCAGATCAGGCGCGAGGTGGAGGACATCTTCCTGGGGCTCGGCTACCGGGTGATCGACGGCCGGGAGGTGGAGACGACGCGGTACAACTTCGACGCGCTCGCCTTCCCGCCCGGCCATCCCGCGCGCTCGCCGCTCCAGACCTTCTTCTTCGACGATCGGACCGTCCTGCGGACGGAGACCTCGCCGTCGCAGATCCGCACGATGGAGGCGCAGGAGCCGCCCGTCTACATCGTCACACTCGGCCGCGTGTACCGGCGCGACACCCCCGACGCGACGCACACGCCCGTGTTCCACCAGGTCGAGGGCCTCGTCGTCGACGAGGGGATCACCCTGGGCGACCTCGAGGGCACGCTCGACTACCTCCTCCGCAAGCTCTTCGGCGAGGAGCGGCGGACGGAGTTCCGGACGCACTACTTCCCGTTCACGGAGCCGTCGATCGAGGCCTACGTCTCCTGCCACGTCTGCGACGGCGCCGGGTGCCCCGTCTGCCGCCACTCGGGCTGGATCGAGGTGGGCGGCGCGGGCATGGTCGACCCGCAGCTCTTCGAGTTCGTCGGCTACGACCCGGAGCGGTACACCGGCTTCGCGTTCGGCTGGGGGCTCGAGCGGATCGCGATGCTCCGGCACGAGTTCCCCGATCTCCGGGAGCTCTGGCGCAACGACCTCCGCTTCGTGAGGCAGTTCTGATGCAGGCTCCGATGTCCTGGCTTCGCGAGTACGTCACCACCGCGGCGACGGACGCGGAGATCGCGCGGCGCCTGACGGTGTCGAGCCTCGAGGTCGAGCGGCTGGTCGACGTCGGCGTGTCCGACGAAGGCTCCAACCTCGGGCATTTCGTGGTCGGGCGGGTCGTAAGCGCCGAGGCGCACCCGAACGCCGACCGGCTCCAGCTCTGCCAGGTCGACGTCGGGCGGCCGGACCCGCAGCAGATCGTGTGCGGGGCGTGGAACTTCGGCGCAGGGGCGACGGTCGCGGTCGGGCTGCCCGGCGCGCTGCTCCCCGGCTTCCCGGGCCCACTCGAGGAGCGTGCGCTCCGCGGCCAGGTCTCGCGGGGGATGATCCTCGCCGAGGACGAGATCGGCCTCGGCGCCGACCACGACGGGATCATGCTGCTCCCCGACGGCCTCGAGCCGGGGACGCCGCTCGGCGACGTCCTGCCGCTCGTCGACCGGGTGCTCGACGTGGTCACGACGATGAACCGGCCCGACCTCCTGTGCATGGTCGGGATCGCGCGAGAGATCGCGGCGCTCTGCGACGGCGAGCTCCGGCCGCCGTCGCCCGACGACCCTCCGTCCACGGGCGCGGTCGACGTGGACGTGCGGGTCGACGACTTCGGGGGCTGCCCGCGCTACATCGCCCGCGTCTTCCGCAACGTGACGATCGGCCCGTCGCCCCAGTGGCTCCGCTCGCGCCTGCACCTGGCGGGCATGCGCTCGATCTCGAACGTCGTCGACGTGACGAACTACGTGATGCACGTCTGGGGGAGCCCGCTCCACGCCTTCGACCGCACGAAGCTCGCGGGCGGTCGCATCCTCGTCCGCCGTGCGCGCGCGGGCGAGACCGTCCGGACCCTCGACGGGACGGAGCGCGAGTTGCTCGCGAGCGACCTCGTGATCACGGACGGCGAGCGGCCGGTCGCGCTCGCGGCGATCATGGGCGGCCTCGAGTCGGAGGTCGGAGACGCGACGAGCGAGGTGCTGCTGGAGGCGGCGAACTTCGAGCCCATCGGCGTGCTCCGCACCTCCGAGCGCCTCGCGCTCCGCACGGAGGGCTCGAACAAGTGGGAGAAGGGCGTCGACCCGTACGTCGCCGAGCCCGCCGCGGTGCTCGCGAGCCGGCTGCTGGTCGACCTCACGGGCGCCGAGCTCGTCGGCCACGCGGACGTGCACGACGGGCTCCCTGCCCGGCCCCGCGTCGCGTTCCGGCCCGAGCGCGCGCGACGGCTGATCGGGCTCGACGTGCCCGACGAGGAGCAGCGCGCGATCCTCGACGGGCTCGGCTTCGAGCTGGACGGGTGGGACGTGACCGT
>DASTKY010000300.1:0-2019 GCA_035715495.1 Gaiella sp.
GCGCTCGGCAGCCCCGAGCTCGAGGTGCTCGGGGTCACGACGACCTACGGCAACCAGACGCTCGAGAAGACGACCGCGAACGCCCTGCGCGTGCTCGAGCTGGCGGGACGCACCGACGTGCCGGTCGCCGCGGGCGCGGCCGCGCCGCTGGGGCGGGAGCTCGTCGTCGCCGCGCACGTCCACGGGGAGAGCGGGCTCGACGGCCCGACCCTGCCGGCGCCCAGCGTCGCTCCGGTCTCGACCGACGCCGTCGCATGGATCGCGAGCACCATCGAGCGCGCGGGGCGGCCGGTGGCCCTCGTCCCGACGGGACCGCTGACGAACGTCGCGCGGTACCTCGACCGTCACGGGACGGACGGGATCGCGCAGATCGTCGTCATGGGCGGCGCGATCGCCGAGGGGAACATGACGCCGGCGGCCGAGTTCAACATCTGGGCCGACCCCGAGGCGGCGGCGGTCGTCTTCGCCGCGGACGTCGACGTGACCATGATCGGGCTCGACGTCACCCACCAGGCGGTGACGGGGCCCGAGGTGCAGCGCCGCCTCGCCGCGACGGGCCGGATCGGCACGTTCGTCGCCGATCTCGTCGAGTTCTTCACCGTCTACCACCGCGAGACGTACGGCTGGGACGGCGCGCCGATCCACGACGCCGTCGCCGTCGCCCACCTGATCCGCCCCGACCTCGTCACGACGCGGCTCCGGAACGTCGAGGTCGAGCTCGAGTCCGAGCTCTGCCGCGGCCGGACCGTCGTCGACCTGTGGCTGCGCACCGACCGGCCGAGGAGCGTCCACGTCGGCGTCGAGCTCGACACCGCGGGCTTCTTCGACCTGCTCGTCGAGCGGATCGGGCGGCTCGAGGGCTAGGTTGGCGCCGTGGACGTGACCGTCTTCGTCGAGGTGCCGAGCGGCTCGCGCAACAAGTACGAGCTCGACGCCGCGACCGGGCACATCGTCCTCGACCGCCGGCTCTTCACGTCGATGAGCTATCCCGCCGACTACGGCTTCGTCGAGGGGACCCTGGGCGAGGACGGCGACCCGCTCGACGCGCTCTGTCTCGTCGGCGAGCCGACGTTCCCGGGCTGCAGGATCCCGGCAAGGGTCGTCGGCGTCTTCCACATGACGGACGCGAAAGGCCCCGACGAGAAGATCCTCTGCGTGCCGCTGCGCGACCCGGCCTGGATGCGCATCCACGACGTGCACGACATCCCGCCCGAGCTCCGCAACGAGGTGGAGCACTTCTTCCAGGTCTACAAGGACCTCGAGGAGGAGAAGGTCGAGACGCGCGGCTTCGGCAACCGCGCCGAGGCCGAGGTCGTCGTGACCGAGGCACGCGCCCGCGCGGGCTGAGCCTCGGCGCGCCGCGTGCCGCAGGAGACCTTGCGGGCGCAGAGAAGCAGGGAAGCCCATGGCGACCCGCAAGAAGCGCTCGGCGCCCGCGCGCACCCGCAAGCCGCGCAGCCCCGCGCGCGTCCGCAAGAAGCAGCGCAAGACCCGCGGACACCACCATCCCGAGCTCTGGGGGCTCGGGCTGCTCGCGCTCGGGCTCGTGCTCGCCACCTTCGTCTGGCTCGGCTGGGACGGCGGGCCGATCGGCTCGCGCCTCTCCGACTGGCTGGAGGCGGCGCTCGGAGCCGCCGCACCGCTCGTGCCGCTCGCCCTCGTCGCGATCGGCGGGCTGATGCTCGTCCGCAGCGAGCTCGTCGACCTGCGCCCGTTTCGGACGGGGCTCGTCGTGGGAACCGTCGGGCTCCTGATCGCGCTCGGGGAGGATCACGGCGGCGCGCTGGGCGGGACGCTCGGCGGCGGGCTCGCGCGCGTGCTCGGCGGGGCCGGCTCGGTCATCGTCGGCGTCACGCTCGTGCTCGCCGGTGTCCTGCTCGTCACCGGCGCCTCGGCCGGCGCGCTGATCCGCAGCTCCGGTCACGCCGTCCGTCGTGCCGGGAGCGCGGCCCGACGGTCGCTCGACGGGCTGGAGTGGGGGGAATGGAGCGACGACTCGCTCTCGCAGGAGGCCGCAGC
>DASTKY010000301.1:0-5914 GCA_035715495.1 Gaiella sp.
GGCTCGGGCGTACCTCTCACGGTTCCACTTCGACCGGGTCGTGAAGGCGGTCGGCGGCGAGACGCCGGCACGTCTCCGGCGCAGGATCCTGCTCGAGCGCGCGGCATTCCGCCTCGTGACGACCGGCGACGGCGTCCTCGAGATCGCGCTCGAGGCCGGTTACTCCTCCAACGAGGCGTTCACGCGCGCCTTCCGCCGCGCGTACGGCGCCGGCCCGTCCGAGTGGCGCGCGGCCCCGGGCCGCATCCGGCTCGACGCGCCGAACGGCGTCCACTTCCACCCACCCGGCGGCCTCCGGCTGCCCGCACGAGACGAGGTGAGCTCCATGGACCTGACGACGAAGCTGCTCGAGCACCACGTGTGGCTGACCGGCGAGATCGTGACGCGCGCGGAGGGCGTCGGCGAGGCAATGCTGGACGCGCCGATCGAGCTGTCGGTCGAGGGGCTCGACGACGACGTGACCCTCCGGTCGCTCCTCTCGCGGCTCGTCGGGCAGCTCGACATGTGGACGGCCGCGGTCGAGCAGCGTGCCTACGACTTCGAGGTCGAGCGGCACGAGAGCCTCGCGTCGATCCGCCGCCGGCTCGACACGGCCGGGCCTGCGTTCCTCGGCCACGCCCGTGAGGTGATCGCCGAGCGCCGGCTCGACGAGACCTTCGTCGACGGTACGTGCGATCCGCCGCAGGTCTTCACGTACGGCGGCATGCTCGCCCACGTGCTGACGTTCGCGGCGCACCGGCGGACGCTCGCGCTGGGCGCCCTCTACAGCGCGGGCAGTCGCGACCTCGCGCCCGGCGACCCGATGCGCTGGGTCGCGGACGGGGCCTGATGGCGCTCCAGGGGCTAGAAGGGGAGCGAGGTGGCCGCGTCCGTCGCGAGGTCGACGATCGGCTGCACGGCGAAGAACGAGCCGATCGTGACGACGAGCGCGAGCCCGACGCCCGTGTTCAGGAGCCAGTCGCGGGGCGGCGACCCACCGGCCGCGACGACCGTCCCGGTCACCTGGCTCTGGCGCATGTAGAGCGCGCGCACGATCGCGAGGTAGTAGGCGAGGCTCAGCGCCGTCGCGACGACGCCGATCACGACGAGCCACCACCAGCCGGCCTCGTAGGCGGCCGAGAAGACGAAGAGCTTGCCGAGGAAGCCGCCGGTGAGCGGGAACCCGGCCATGCTCAGCACGAAGGCCCACATCGAGACGCCGAGGAACGGCCGCTCCCAGCCGAGCCCCTCGAGCGCCGCGAGCGAGACGGGGCGCTGCAGCTCGCGCTCGCGTGAGGCGACGACCGCGAAGAGCCCGACCGTCGCGGCCGCGTACGGCACGAGGTAGTAGAGGAGCGCGGAGGCGCCCTCCTCGGTGTTCGCGACGATCGCGATCAACAGGAAGCCGGCGTGGGAGACGGACGAGTACGCGAGCATGCGCTTCACGTCGCGCTGCGCGATCGCCGCGAAGTTGCCGATCGCGAGCGACGCGACCGCGAGAACGGCGACCGCGGTCGTCCAGATCTCGCTCTGCTCGGGGAAGGCCGTGACGAGGACGCGCAGCATCACGACGAGCCCCGCGATCTTCGTCGCGCCGGCCATGAACGCGGTGACGGTCGTCGGCGCGCCCTGGTACACGTCCGGCGTCCACATGTGGAACGGCGCCGCGGAGACCTTGAACGCGAGCCCCGCGAGGATCATCGCCATCCCCGTGACGAAGAGCGGGTCGTCGGCGCCGGTCGCCTCCTGGATCGCCGAGAACCCGAGCTCGCCCGTCGCGCCGTAGACGAGCGCGCAGCCGAAGAGCAGGATCCCCGACCCGAAGCTCCCGACGATCAGGTACTTGAGCCCCGCCTCGAGCGACGCGCGGCGGTGCGTGTCGAGGGCGCAGAGGATGTAGAGCGAGATCGAGAACCACTCGAGCGCGAGGAACAGCGTCATGAGGTTCGCGGCGGTGACGAAGAAGACCATCCCCGCGGCCGCGGTCGCGAGCAGCGCGTAGTACTCGCCGACGTGCCCGCGCCGGCCGTCGCCGGCCGAGAGGAGCACGACCGCGAGGCCGACGAGCGCGACGAGCAGCGCGGCGAAGGCCCCGAGTCGGTCGCGCGTCATCGACTCGGCGATCAGCGACTCGGGCTGCGCGGAGCGGTCGAACACGATCGCGGCGAAGACCGCGCTCGTCGCGAAGCCGGCGAGCGAGACGGCGACCGAGAACATGCGGACGTGCGCCCGCGGCACGAGCACGGCCCCGAGGAGCGTCACGGCCGCGACGCCCAGGAGCGCGAGCGTCGGCGAGAGCGCGAGCCAGTCGACGTGCGGGGTCTCGATCACGGCAGCAGCCCTCCACCACCCGACTGGGAGCTGATGAACGCGGACGGCTCGTCGGCCGGGAAGGACCGCTCGCTGATCGCCGCCGGCCAGGCCGAGAGGACGGCGAGGATCGCGACGAGCGGCACGACCAGCATGAGCTCGGCGCTGACGAGGTCGTCGGGCTCCTCGCGGACGGAGGCGCCGCGCCGCTCGTGGAGGATCGCGGAGACGAGCCGCAGCGCGTAGAGCGCCGCGAGGACGATCGCCGCCGCGCCGACCGCCGCGTAGCCCCAGCCGTGCTGGAAGACGCCGGCGAGGATCGAGAACTCCCCCGCGAAGTTCGACGAGCCCGGCACCGCGAGCGTGTACATCCCGAGCACGAGGACGAGGGTGGCGAGGATCGGGCGGCCCTTCGCGAGCCCGCCGAGCTGCGAGAACGCGCCGGTCCCGGTGCGGGTCTCGATCATCCCCGCGAGCAGGAAGAAGCCGGCGGAGACGAGCCCGTGGCTGACCGAGTGCAGGACGGCGCCGTCGAGGCCGAGGTCGTTGACGGCGAAGATCCCGAGCACGATCAGCCCCATCTGGCCCATCGACGAGTAGGCGACGACGCCGCGCACGTCGGGCTGGCGGAACGCGAGCACCGAGCCGTAGACGAGCGTCGCGGCCGCGAGCACGAGGACGAGGCCGCGGAAGTCGTCCACCGGCTCCGGGAAGTGCGGGAGCACGATCCAGACGAGGCCGAAGACCGCTGCCTTCGAGACGACGCCGGAGAGGAGCGCGGCCACCTCGGGCGGCGCCTCCGTGTACGCGGCGCGGAGCCAGCCGTGGAAGGGCAGCAGCGGCGCCTTGACGGCGAAGGCGGCCATGAACCCGAGGAAGATGAGGTCGTTCGAGCTCGTCCCGATCTCCGAGAGCAGGAAGGTGCCCTGCGAGATGCCGAACGCGATGATCGAGGCGAGCATCAACAGCGAGCCCGCCATGGTGTAGAGGACGAACGTGACCGTCGCCTTGACCCGGCCGGGGCCGCCCCAGACCCCGACCAGCACGTAGATCGGGATCAGCATCGCCTCGAAGAAGACGTAGAAGAGGATCAGGTCCTGCGAGGCGAAGACGCCGACGAGCGAGCCGACGAGGAAGAGCATCAGCCCGAAGTAGGCGCGCGCCCGGTCGCGGTTCGCCCAGGCGCCGTACCCGATCGCGCACGCCCCGACGACGACGGTCAGGCCGACGAGCCAGAACTGGAAGCCGTAGAGGCCGACGGCGTACGAGATGCCGAGCTCCTCGAACCACTCCTGGCTCGCCGAGTACTGCTGCACGTCGCTCCCGAAGTCGAAGTTCCGCGTGCTCCCGAGCCAGAGGCCGACCTCGGCGAGCGCCACGAGGAGCGCGAGGCCGGCGGTGGAGTCGCGGGAGACCGGCGCCATCCAGACGACGAGCGCGCCGGCGAGCGGGACGACGATGAGGAGCGTCGTCAGCATCAGCGGACGACCATGAAGACGAGGGCGAGGACTGCGACCGAGATCGTGATCGCGAGGGCGTAGGTGCGGAGGAGGCCGCTCTGCGCGGCGGACGTGGCGGCCGCGCCGCGCAGCGTCCCCTCGGCGACCTCGTCGAGGCCGCCCTGGACGACGGGTGCCTCGAAGCGGTCGCGCAGCCCGACGGCGATCGCCTGGGCCGGCCGGGAGAAGACGGCATCGTAGAGCTCGTCGAACCAGAACTTGTGCTCGAGGGCCGTACGGACGCCGCCGTTCCGGACGAGCTCGCGCCCGGCGGTGAACGCTCGCCACGCGAGGTAGATGCCGAGCGTGCCGAGCGCGACCGCGAAGAGGCTCGTCAGGTAGTCCTCGCCGACGGAGGGATGGACGAGCGGCTCGGCGACCGGGTCGATCCACGTGTCGAACGGCTCCCAGACGCCCGGGATCTGGAGGAGCCCGGCGATCGTCGAGCCGACCGCCAGGACGGCGACCGGGATCTTCATCGACTGCGGGCCCTCGCCGTGGTGGGCGTGCTCCGCCGGAGCGGGCGCCGCACCCGCCGCCGGCTCCCCACGGAAGACGTAGAAGTAGAGGCGCATCGCGTAGAGGCCCGTCAGCAGCGCGCCGACGAGGCAGCCGACGTAGAGGGTCCAGCCGAGGACGCCGCCCAGCGCGCCGGCCGAGGAGACGATGGCGTCCTTCGACCAGAAGCCGGCGAACGGCGGGATCCCGATCAGCGCCAGCGTGCCGACGAGGAACGTCGCGTGGGTGAACGGCATCGAGCGCCTGAGGCCGCCCATCTTCCGGATGTCCTGCTCACCGTGGAGGTGGTGGATGATCATCCCCGCGGCGAGGAAGAGCAGCGCCTTGAAGAAGGCGTGCGTGAAGAGGTGGAACATCGCGAAGCCGTAGGCGCCGATCCCCGCCCCGACGAACATGTAGCCGATCTGGCTCATCGTCGAGTACGCGATCACGCGCTTGATGTCCCACTGGACGAGCGCGACGACGCCCGCGACGAGGAGCGTCACCATGCCGATGATCGCGGCGAGGTGCTGGACGTCGGGCGCCGCCTCGAAGACCGGGTGCGTGCGGCAGATGAGGTAGACGCCCGCGGTCACCATCGTCGCGGCGTGGATCAGGGCGGAGACCGGCGTCGGGCCCTCCATCGCGTCGGGGAGCCAGGTGTGGAACGGGATCTGGGCGGACTTCGCGACGGCGCCGCCGAGGAGGGCGAGCGCGGCGAGCGTGACCACCGTGTCGGAGAGCTCGCCCGACTCCGCGGCGTCGAAGACGACCGAGAAGTCGAGGCTGCCGAGCTTCGCGATCAGGAGGAAGAAGCCGAGCGCCATGATCGCGTCGCCGAGCGCGTTGATCACGAACGCCTTCTTCGCGGCCGCGACCGCGGAGGTGCGGTCCTGGTAGTAGCCGATCAGGAGGTAGGAGGCGAGCCCGACGAGGCCCCAGCCGACGAGCAGCAGCAGCAGGTTGCCGCCCATCACCAGCATGAGCATCGAGAAGACGAAGAACGCCATGTAGGCGAAGTAGCGCCGCTCCTCGTCCTCGCCCGCCATGTAGCCGTTCGAGTAGAGGACGATGAGGCCGCCGATCCCCGTGACGATCAGCATCATCACGAGCGAGAGGGGGTCGACCAGCAGCTGGAGGCCCACCTCGAACTCGCCCGCCTTGAACCACGTCCAGGCGGTCGTCAGCTCCGTGCGGTCGTCGGGGTCGCGGCTCCACGCGTCGAGGAAGGCGACGACGGCGCCGCCGAAGCCGACGAAGACCGAGGCGGTCGAGACGATGCCGGCCTGCCGTCGGGTGATCCGCGTTCCCGTGAGGAGGATCGCGAGGAAGCCGGCGAGCGGCGCGAGCAGGCAGACCCAGGCGCCGTTGATCACCCGCGCAGCTCCGTGAAGCGGTCGACGTCGAGGGCGAGGTTACGGCGAGCCATCGCGACGATCAGCCCGAGCCCGACGCAGACCTCGGCGGCCGCCACGGCCATGACCGCGAGCGCGAAGACCTGGCCGTCCATGTCACCGAAGAGGCGCGAGAACCCGACGAACGCGAGGTTCGAGGCGTTGAGCATGATCTCGAGCGACAGCAGGACGATCAACGGGCTCCGGCGGAGCAGCACGCCGGCGACGCCGATC